>CAZNZH010000426.1:0-5472 GCA_964577445.1 uncultured Myxococcales bacterium | reverse complement strand
CGGCCTTCGAGCTGATGACGAGCCGCTCCGGCCCCAGCACCAGCCCGCGCTCGGCGAGCTTGTCCAGCTCGCCCATCAGCACCGCCGGGTCGATGACGACGCCCTGGGCGATGACGTTGTGCGTCTGTGCTTGCAAGACCCCCGACGGGATCAGGTGCAGAATCGTCTTCTGTCCATCGACCACCAGGGTGTGCCCCGCGTTGTTCCCGCCCTGGTAGCGCACGACCATGCGCGCGCGCTGAGCCAGCAGGTCCACCACCTTGCCCTTGCCCTCGTCACCCCACTGGGCGCCGATAATGACCAGGCATGCCATGCGGTACTTCCTCGCGGTGAGTCACGTTTGAGCGCGGGCCGGGACGCGTCTGCCGCGCAGCCCCCGGTTGACTACCGCGAACGAGCGGCCGGGGCCAGCCAACTTTTCGCGCGCCGCGCCCCGCCGGTCACACGCGCAGCTCGTGGGCCATCCGGTCCCGCGGTGAGCGGAAATACCACTGGGGCGAGTAGCGGCGGAAGTTCGACACGCGGCTGGTGTAGACGCAGGCGTAGTCCTCGGCCTGGGCGCCGAAGGCCGACAGCTCCGCGCGGTCGCGAAAGAGCATGCCCCAGTGCGGGTTGAAGGCGTCGGCGATCTCCTGCGAGAGCCTGGCGATCTCGCGGCCGAGGTTGCGCGCCTCGTTGCGCAGCGCCGAGTCACGCTCGCCGTCCAGCGCCTTCGCCGTCAGCTCGAGGTCGAGCTGAAAACGCCGCTCCTCGAGGCCGTAGAGCCGGTCCAGCGCGTCGCGGTGCTCCAAGACCTGGCTCAGCTCGCGCTCCATCTCCTGCACCACCATCGCGGTGCGCCAGTGGGTGTCCATCTTCGAGCGCAGGATGTCGCCGAAGATGTGGTCGCCCACGTAGAGCACGTCGTCGCCGAGCATGCCGGTGAGGCGCGTGAGGTCGAAGAGATTGCCGCCGGCGTACATCCCCCCGCGCCTGAGCGCCGTCGCCGGTTCGGCCGTGGCGACGAGGTCGTCGGACACCTCCAGGAAGGGATCCTCGGTCGAAAAGAAGGTCGGCTTTCGCCCCGAGGTCAGCGTGAACTCGAAGTAGTCGCGCCAGGTCGCGTAGCCGGGATAGCGCCCGTCGAGCAGAAACGACATGACCGCGTGGGTGTAGTCGGGCTCGCTGTTGGTCAGGATGAAGAGCTTCTTTCCGGCCGAGCGGAAGCGGTGCAGCGTCTCGGCCAGCTCGGGGTCGGGCTCGATGTAGCGCGCGAGATCTGCGCGAATCACCGCCTTCAGCGTGCCGTCGCGGTGCAGCGAGTCCATGGCGCTGCGGAGATCGTCCCAGAGCTTCGCGTAGCTTGGCCTGGGCGCGCCCGCGGGCAGCGCGTCGAAGGCATCGACGAACTGGGAATAGAGGCTGATCTCGGGCAGGGAGAAGAGCGTGTCGACCATCACGAAGCGGTCGTCACCCGGCGAGACCTTGCGATTGGTGTAGATGGCCTTGCGGGTCTCGGAGTCCAGCGGGCGCTCGCCGTGCCAGACGCGCCCGACGAAGCGGTGGGCGTCCATCTTGAAGACGTTGCCGTGCAGCTTGTCGACGGTCAGGCCGCGGATGGCGAAGCGCGGGTCGTACTTCGCCACCAGCACGGCCCGGTCGTAGCCGTACTGCTCGACCATGCGCTCCAGCACCAGCTCGGCCTGCAGGTGCTCCATCTGCTCGGTGTAGCGCGCGAGGGTGTAGTCCATGTCGAACCCGATGAAGCGGATGCGATCCAGGCGCAGGTTGCGGTTGCAGTAGATGCGGCGCGGGTAGGGCACGCGCTGCTCGACCAGGTTGTTGATGTGGGCCTGCGCGGCGAGCGAGCCGGCGGGGGTGGATGGGCGCGAGTCACTCGGCATCGGGTTGCCTCTCGGGGCTGGCGGCTTGGAAGGCCTTGAGGGCCTGGGCCGCGGCCTCTACGCGGGAGATGGTCGGATACGCTGATAGATCCACGCTGAATCGGCGTGCGTTGAAGACCTGCGGGACCAACACGACGTCGGCCAGGGTCGGCGCGTCCCCGAAGGCGAAGCGGCCGGCGCTGCGCGAGAGCAGGACCTCGAGGCCGTCGAAGCCGCGGGCGATGAAGTGGGCGGCCCAGGCGTGGGCGGTGGCCTTGTCGGCGCCGAGCTCGGTCTGTAGCCGCGTGAGGACCTTGAGGTTCTGGTAGGGCTGAATCGAGCTGTTCACGGCCTCGACGAGCTGGCGGCAGCGCGCCCGCTCGAGCGGTGTGGCGGGCAAGAGCGGCGGGTCCGGGTGGACCTCGTCGAGGTACTCCATGATGGCGACGGACTGGGCCAAGACCGCCTCGATTTGCCCGCGGCCATCACGGATCTCGAGCGATGGCACCTCGCCCAGCGGGTTCAGCCTGCGGTACGCCGCGCTGTACTGCTCGCCGCCGTCGCGCACGAGGTGGACCGGCGCGGTCTCCCACGCCAAACCCTTCAGCCCCAGCGCGATGCGCACGCGGTAGGTCGCGCTCGACCGGAAATATCCGTGCAGCCGGTAGCGGGTCACGGCTTGGCCGGCTGCGGGGGGGCGCGGTGGATGACCTGCTGGTCGATGGCGCCGAAGACCGAGACGCCGCCCTGCCTCATGTCGATGCGCACGCGGTCGCCAAAGCTCATGAAGGGCGTGCGGAACTCGCCGGTCTCGATCTTCTCGATCATCCGCCGCTCGGCGATGCAGCAGCTCCCGCGGGCCCGGTCGCGGTTGGACACCGTGCCGCTGCCGATGAGCGTCCCGGCCCGCAGCGAGCGCGTCTTGGCGACGTGGGCGACCAGCTCGGGGAAGCTGAAGTGCATGTCGACGCCGGCGTTCGGGTCGCCGAAGCGCTGGCCGTTCCACGCGACCTCGAGCGGCAACCACAGGCGCCCGTCCCGCCACGCGTCGCCCAGGGCGTCGGGCGTGACCGCGAAGGGCGACAGCGCGCTGGGCGGCTTGGACTGCACAAATCCGAAGCCCTTCGCCAGCTCGCCGGGGATGAGGTTGCGCAGCGAGATGTCGTTGATGAGCACGAGCAGCCGGATGTACTGCCCCGCGTCAGCCGCCGGGATGCCGGCCGGCACATCGCCGGTGATGACGCCGACCTCGGCCTCGAAATCGATCCCGTAGGCCTCCTCCGCCACCGGGATCGGGCCGTTCGCAGCATGAAAATGATCCGACACCGCCTGATAAACCAGCGGGTCGGTCAGAAACGACTCCGGCATCTCGGCGCCCCGCGCCTTCCGCACCAGCTCGATGTGGTTGAGGTAGGCGGAGCCATCCACGAACTGAAACGCCCGGGGCAGCGCGGCCATCAACCGCGCCGCGCCGACGCTCATCTCCGAGATGGTCCCCGCCTCCAGCGCGTCGGACCGCAGCCGCAGCGCGGGCGAGACGTCGTCCCAGCGCTCCAGCGCCTCCTGAAGCGTCCGGCAAACCGGCTGCGCCGAAGCCGCCCGCGTCCCATCCCTGCTGACCAGCAAGAGCTGCCCGTCCCGCGTCCCATCATCCAGCGTCGCCAACTTCATCGCGTCCTCCGCAGTCCCCGATGAGATAGGCCACCGCGGCGCCCCACGCAAGGCGGGGCACCCCGCGCACCGAGCCCCTTCGCATCGCGCCGCGCTTCGGCGACAATCCCCGCGGAGGTTTCGCCTTGGCTCTCGACATCACCGCCTACCTCGACCGCTCTGAGCGCCCCCACTTCGAGCGGAAGTCGCTGTTTCAGGGCCCCAGCGCCTCCCGTCGGCCGCGAGACCGGCGCGCGGTGCGTGACGATATCGCCGAACAGGTCGCGGCGCTGGCGAACGCGGAGGGCGGGGTCTTGGTGCTGGGCATCGAAGACGACGGCAGCGTCACAGGGCACGCGTTTCCGGCTCGCGCGGTCGAGACCATGCTCAACGTCCCGGCGGACCGACTCAGGTCGCCCCAAGCGCCCGGATTTGTCGTCCGGCACGCGGGTGTCGAGCTGCTGGTCTTCGACGTTCAGATGGCCTACCAGCCCGTGCAGGTCGTGGGCGACGGGTTTCCGCTGCGGATGGGCGACCAGACCGTTCAGGCCAGCACGGAGGAGATCCAGGCTCTCAAGTTTCGCGGGATCTCCGAGAGCGCGGAGGCGCGGCAGAGCCCGTGTGCTTTGGCCGATTTGGACGTGGAGCTGCTCGCACGAGCCCAGCGCGGCGCGGGGCTTGAGGACGTCGCGGTCGACGACTACCTCGTTCGGCGGCGGCTGGCGGACTGGCGGGGGCGGTCGTTGGTGCTGCGCAACGCGGCGGAGTGGCTGTTCAGTCGCCGGCTCCCCGAGCACCCCAACGCTGGCGTGCGCGTCTTCCGGGTCGTCGGGACCGAGCGAAAGCTGGGCCTTGAGCACAATGTCGAAGAACTGCCGCGCATCGAGGGCGCGGTGCCCCTAGTCCTTGAGCAGACCTTCCGCGTGGTGGGCGGGCTCTTGCGCCGCCCATCCCGCCTGAGTCCCAGCGGCTTGTTCAAGCCGAGCTCCGAATACCCAGAGTTCTCCTGGAGAGAAGCGATCCTCAACGCGGTCGGTCATCGCGACTACGGCGACCATGGCCGCGGCGTCGAGGTGTGGCTATTCGATGACCGGATGGAGATCTCAAGCCCCGGCGGGCTGTTGCCAGAGGTGCCTTACGCCCGAGGAGGCCGCGACGCTCGCCGCGCTGGGCCCGCGCCCCCAGCGTGGTCGTCTTCGCGCCGCGATCCTGCAGTTGGCCCGCCGCCGCGCGTGGAAACCGCGCGAACTGGCCGACCTCCTCGGCCGCAAAGACGCTCGCCGCCTCGTCGAAAACCACCTGGCCCCCATGGTCGAAGCCGGCATCCTCCGGCGCACCGAACCCGACACCCCGTCGCACCCCGAGCAGGCGTACACCGCCGTCGCGCGGGTCGCGACGCGCTCGCCGGGGACTCGCCGTGAGTAGCGTAGCCACGTCGCCGAACTTCGCGTTTTTAGCCACCGTCGAGCCCTCGCTGGTCCAGCTCGCCGCGCGGGCGGAGCGCTACGTCTTCGATGATCCGGTCGTGTCGCTGGTGAAGACGCGGCAGTTCGGCGAGGTGTTGGCGCAGCAGGTCGCGGCGCACACCGGGATGTACGCGTCGCCGGCCGAGCAGCAGTCCGACCTCCTGCGGCGGCTTCGGGACCGGCGGGTCATCGAGGGCGAGGTCGCGGACTTCTTTCACAGCATCCGCGTCGCCGGCAACAAGGCCGTCCACGACAACTACGGCGACCAGCGGGACGCGCTGCGGCAGCTCCGGATGGCGTGGAGCCTCGCGGTCTGGTTTCGCCGCGCCTTCAAAGAGCGCGGGTTCAAGCCGGGACCCTTTGTCCCGCCGCCCGACCCCGTCGACGTCGAGCAGGCGCTGGCCGCCGAGCTGGCCGCCCTGCGCGCCAGCCTCGCCGAGCACGCGGCCAGGTCCGAGCAGCTCGCCGCCACCGCCGAAGAGCTCGCCCAGCAG
>CAZNZH010000425.1:0-5486 GCA_964577445.1 uncultured Myxococcales bacterium | reverse complement strand
GTTGGCGTCGCCGTCGGTCAGGTGGCTCCAGACGAAGACCATCGCGGTGCACGGGGCGACGCCCAGCAGGATCATCCCGGCGATGTATTGCTGGGCGTCTTCGACCGGGACGAGGCCGGCGAAGATGTGCTGGAAGAAGAGCACCCCGAGGGCGGCCATGGTGAAGGGCTTGATGAGCCAGTTGACGACCAGGGTGAGCGCCAGGCCCTTGGGCTTTCGGCCGACGTCTTTGAGACACGACGGGTCCACCTTGAGCATCATCGGGTAGATCATCAGCCAGATGAGCACGGCGACGACCAGGTTGACCCGCGCCCACTCGAGGCGGGAGACGACCTCGAAGAGGCCGGGGGCGACGAGGCCGAGGCCGACGCCGGCGGCGATGGCCAGGGCGACCCAGAGGGAGAGGAAGCGTTCGAATATGCCCATGATTTCGCCCCTATCGGCCATCGCCGCGACGCGAACGCCCGGCCGGAGTGAAGCGGCGCATCACAGCGCCTCGACCAGCGCCTTGAGCAGCGCGACGGCGCCCGGCTCGACGCAGTAGCAGACGCGCGGTCCGTCGACCTGGCCGCGGATGAGCCCCGCTTCCTTGAGCTGCTTGAGGTGCTGCGAGATGGTCGATTGCGCGAGAGGTAGCTCGCCCACGATGTCGCTGACGATGCACCCGTCGTGGCGGATGAGCAGCCGGACGATGGCCACGCGCGCCGGGTGGGCGATCGCTTTGGCGAGCCGGGCGAGCTGCCCGTTGGCCTCACTCTCGTCGATTGGCACCGGCGGCATCGGCGAGGCGGGTGGGCAGCAGGCTGCGGTCTTGGTCATCTTCAGCACGCACCCAGGTTGAACGTCCATCGTCGATATACGATTGAGCTGAACCACACGTCAAGCCCTCAAGAACTCTGGGAGGACGAGCCTCCCCGTCGCGTCCGAGCGAGACCTCGGCCGCGCGAAGCCCCGCCCGCGCGGCCGGCGCGTGGGAGATGACGCCCCCTAGCGGCCCGCTCCTGGTGTTATCGAGGCCCGCGCGCAAAAGGCGGTTCCCTTTTCTCCCCGGATTTTGTAGCCAAGCTCCGACTCAATACCGACCGGACGGTGCGCTATGACACGGCAGATCCCCGACCATCAGCCCTATAAGATCAAGACGGTCCAGCGCACGCGCTTCCCCTCGCCCGCGGAGCGCAAGAAGAACCTGGTCGACGCCCACTTCAACGTGCTGCGGCTGAGGCCCTCTCAGATCGCCTTCGACATGATCGCCTGGGGCGCCAGCGCGGTGAGCCAGGACCAGCGCTCCGGCCTCTACGTCGGGGACGAGGCCTATGCCGGCGCGCGCAACTTCGAGGCGCTCGAGCGCGCGGTCCGCGAGGTGCTGGGTCACGGCCACGTCTGCCCGACCCACAACCTGCTCGGCTGCCTGAAGCTCCTCGTCGCGACCCTGGTGCCCCAGGGCAGCGCCGTGGCCAGCAACGCCTTGAACGTGCGCGACGCCCTGGTCCCCCGTGGCGTGGCCGTGCCCGACGTCCGCGACCACGACGCGACGGTGTTCACCGGCGACCTGGACCTGAAGCAGACCGAGCAGCATCTGGCGTCGGGCAAGGTCACGATGCTGTACGTGGAGGCCTTCGCGGACGCCCACTACCCGATCTCCCTGACCAACCTCCGGGCGGCGCGCGCGCTGGCCGATCGGCACGGCGTCCCGCTGGTGCTGGACGGCTCGCGCATCATCGAGAACGCCTGGTACATCCAGCGCCACGAGGAGGGCCACGGCGCGCGCTCCATCGCGGAGCTCGTGCGGGACATGGTGGCGAGCTGCCACGTCTTGCAGATGGACGGCGCGCAGGACGCTCGCGCCAACGTCGGCGCCTTCCTGTCGACCGACGACGCCGGCCTCTTCGAGCGGCTGATGAACGAGGTCGTCGTCTACGAGGGGCTGCACACCTACGGCGGCATGGCCGGGCGGACCATGGAGGTGTTCGCCCGCGGGCTGGTCGAGATGACCCGCGAGGAGGAGGCCCACTGGATCATGCGCCAGGCCGAGCGCTTCACCGATCGGCTGCTCAGCGGCGGCGTGCCCCTGGACCGCGGCTGCGACGGCGCCTACCTCCTGGCCGACGCGTTTTTGCCCCATGTGCCGCACCACGCCAAGGACGCCCTGTCGGCCGCGCTGTACCAGACGACCGGCGTGCGGGCGGCGGCGACAGGGATGCTCAATCGCGACAACCTGCTGCCGGTGCAGATCCCGCGCCTGGCCATGACCAGCCGGCAGCTCGACCAGGTGGCGGACGCGATCATCGGGCTCTTTCGCCAGCGCGACCGCGTGGCGCCGCTGGAGGCCGCCGCCGAGACGACCTGGCGCGACCAGATGCGCTATCGCTCGGTGTTCGCGGACCTGAGGCCCTTCGCGTTCGACTCGGAGCCCCACATCATCCACACCTTCGAGCACGTCGGGCACCTGAGTCGCGCCGAGCGCGGCGTCGCGATCCGCGAGGCGGGCTGGAACACCTTCCTCTTGCGCTCGGAGGACGTCACCATCGACCTGCTGACCGACTCGGGCACCACGGCGATGAGCACCGAGCAGTGGGCGCTCTACGAGTCGGCGCGGCCATCGGTCGCCAACAGCGACGAGTACCAGACCTTCGTCGACGTCATGCGCGAGGTCTTCGGCTACGAGTACGTCCTGCCGACGCACCAGGGCCGCGCCGCCGAGCACATCCTGAGCCAGGTGGCCATCGCGCCCGGTCAGATCGTGCCCGGCAACATGTACTTCACGACGACGAAGCTCCACCAGGAGATGGCGGGCGGCGTCTTCGCGGATGTCATCGTCGACGAGGCCCACGACCCCACCAGCACGTTTTTGTGGAAGGGCAACATCGACCTGGCCAAGCTGGACGCGCTGGTCCAAGAGCACGGCGCCGCGCGCATCGCCTATGTGTCCCTTGAGCACTCGGTGAACATGGCGGGCGGGCAGCCGGTGAGCATGGACAACATGCGCGACGTCCACGCCTACTGCGCGCCGCGCGGCATCAAGGTGTTCTTCGACGCGACCCGGGTCGCCGAGAACGCCTGCATGATCCAGCTTCGCGACCCGCGCTACGCCGGCGTGCTGGTGCGCGACATCCTGCGCGAGATGATGCTCTTCGGCGACGGCTGCACGGTGTCGGGCAAGAAGGACTTCCTCATCAACATGGGCGGGGTCTTAGCCTTCCGGGACGACCGCGAGCTGGCGACGCGGGCCGAGGAGATGCTGCGCGTCTACGAGGGCAACGTGACCGACGGCGGCCTGCCGGCGGCGGACCTGGCCGCGATGGCCCAGGGCGTGCGCGAGATGCTCGACGATCGCTACCTGCGCGACCGCATCCGCCAGACGGAGGCCCTCGGGCGGCTCCTCCTCGACGGGGGCGTGCCCATCGTGACGCCCCCCGGCTCGCACGCCATCTTCCTCGACGCGCGGCGCTTTCTGCCCCACATCGACCAGGACGCCTTCCCGGCGCAGCGGCTGCCGGCGGAGATCAACTTGGAGACCGGCGTCCTCGTCAAGGAGCGCGGTAACGTCTCCAAGGGCCGAAACCCCCAGACCGGCGAGAACTACCGCCCCGCGCTCGAGCTCGTGCGCCTGACCCTGCCGCGGCGCGTCTACACCGACGACCACCTGCGCAGCGTCGCGGAGGGGATCATCCGCCTGTACCAGCGGCGCAGCGAGATCGGCGGGCTGCGCTTCGTCTACGAGCCGGAGCGGCTGCGCTTCTTTCAGGGGCGCTTTGAGCCGGTGGATCCTAAGGCATAAGCGCCGCCCGTCGCCCGCAGGGGTGGTGGGGCGACGCTCGGTGCCAGCGGATTCGCCGTTTCCGGGCCGTCTACCCAGGACCGAGGAGGTGAGGTGAACCAGGATGGCACCGCAGACGTGATCGTCGTCGGAGCTGGGCTCTCCGGCCTGTTCGCCGCGCGCAAGCTGGCGCGGGCGGGAGTGGGCGTGGCCGTCGTGGAGGCGCGGGACCGGGTCGGCGGACGCACCTGGTCGGGGAAGCTCGGCGACGGCACCTTCGACTTCGGCGCCCAGTGGACCGGGCCGGGGCAGCCGCGGATGACGGCGCTGGTCGAGGAGCTCGGCCTCACGATCCATCCGCAGTACGCCGAGGGCCGGAAGATCCTGGACCTGGAGGGCAAGGTCTCCACGTTCACCGGCACGATCCCGCGGGTCGCGCCGTGGAAGCTCGTCCGGCTGCAGCTCGCCATCTGGAAGGTGGAGCGGATGCTCCGCCAGGTGCCGCCCGAGGCCCCCTGGGAGGCGCCCAAGGCCGCCCTGTGGGACTCGATGACGCTGCTCGACTGGGAGCGCCGCCACCTGAAAAACCGCCACGTCATCGCGCTGTTCAACACCGCGGTGCGCGTGATCTTCGGCAGCGACGCCAGCGAGCTCAGCCTGCTGCACGTGCTGCACTACCTGCACTCCGGCGGCGGGCTGATGAAGCTGGTGGAGACCCACGGCGGCAACCAGGACAGCCGCATCGAGGGCGGGGCGCAGACCCTGTCGACCCGCATGGCCGAGGAGCTGGACACGGTGGTGCTCAGCGCGCCGGTGCGCGAGGTCCGCCAGAGCGAGGGCGGGGTCGCCGTGGTCACCGACGCGGGGACCTGGACCGGCAAGCGGGCCGTGCTGGCGCTGCCGCCGCCGCTGGCCGACCGCATCGTCTACAGCCCGCGGCTTCCGACGCTGCGCGACCAGCTCACCCAGCGCTCGCCCATGGGCGGCACGGTCAAGGTGTTCGCGCTCTACGACAGGCCCTTCTGGCGCGACCGTGGCCTGTCCGGCGAGTCGGCCTGCACGGCCGGGCCGCTCACCGTCACCTTCGACAACTGCACGGAGACGGGCCAGGCCTGCCTGCTCGCCTTCGTCACCGCGCGCCACGCCCGCGGCTGGTCGGACCGCCCGGCCGAGGAGCGGCGGGGCCTGGTGCTCAAGAGCTTCGCCAAGTGGTTCGGTGACGAGGCCCTGAAGCCGACGCTCTACCACGAGGCGGACTGGGCGGCGGAGCCCTTCAGCGACGGCGCCCCCATCGCGACGTTTCCGCCCGGCACCCTGTCGGTCTTCGGCCCCGCGCTGCGACGGCCCTGCGGGCGCATCCACTGGGCGGGCACCGAGACGGCGCGCGAGTCCTGCGGCTTCATGGAGGGCGCGCTCGAGGCCGGCGATCGGGTCGCCGACGAGGTGCTCGCCGCGCTACTGTAGTAGGCGTTCGCGGTGGGCGGGAGTGGGGCTGTCCCGCAGCCGCGGCTCGTCTTGGCCTTCGGCTCCATCGTCTCTTCTTCAGGGGGCCCGTTGCCTTTCGTATGAGCCGGTGCGACCGTGCGCAGAATAAGGAGAATCCCATGCGCACACTGGTACTTGCGTTCTTTGCAGTCCTACTCATGGCAGGCTCTGCCTACGCTGACTCGATCTACGGAAGCTGCCGCAACAAGGCCGGAGAGAAATGCCTCAAGAGCAACCACACGAT
>CAZNZH010000424.1:0-5492 GCA_964577445.1 uncultured Myxococcales bacterium | reverse complement strand
GAGGGCGGCGACGAGGGCGGCGAGGAGGCTGGCCTCGTCGGGCGTGGGGTCCTCGATGGCCTCAAAGGCCGCTCGCAGCGAGATGAGGAGGTCGGCGGCGTTGGCGAGATCGCTGTCGGCGAGGCTCCTCACGAGCGCCTCGCGGAGGTCGAGCGGCTCGGTGGGGTCGCGGAGTATCGTGTTGAGCTGGGTGAAGATCTTCAGGCGCTGGGGCGCCGTCCACCCGGGCAGCGGCTGAGGCTCCGGCTGGCCGGGCGGGCGCCACGCCGTCGTCAGCAGGGCGTCGGCCATGGCGTAGCGATACCAGGGGTGGGCGGCGCAGGGGGCGGCGCAGGTGACGCGGGCGAGCATGGCGGCGAACGTGTCGATGGGTGCCTCCGGGTCCCAGCCGTCGTAGGCGCCGTCGCTGAGCTGGCGCAGGCGGATGAGGGCCTCGCTGACGCGGGTCGCCGAGGCGGCTTTGGCGACCGCGGCGAAGCTGTCTTCGGGCGGGGCGGCGCTGGCGGCGGTGTCGAAGAGGTCGAGCCAGAAGGGCGTCGGCTGGCCGAGATCCCAGCGGGCGCAGCCCGGGGAGAGCCAGACGCCCTCGTCGGTGCAGACCGTGTAGGCGCTGCTCAGGGGGCCGTCGCCGTAGCCGTAGCGGATGGCGTCGCGGTCGTAGGGGCCGGGCAGCGACATGGCGATGACGTAGTCCATGACCGTGGTCGCGGTCTGGTCAGGCGCGAGGGCGGCGTGGTCGGTGGAGCCGCTGAAGTTGTGGCGCAGGCCGAGGTTGTGGCCGAGCTCGTGGACCAGGACGTCGGCGACGACGCGGCGGGCGAGGGCGTCGTCGTCGAGGTCGGGGGGCAGCTCGGCCAGCAGGCGCTCGAGGACGGCGTCGGGCAGCTCGAGCTGGGGGAGCACGCGGCGGCGGAGGACGGCGGCCGGCAGCGGCCGGGCGGCGGCGGCGGCGCTCGAGGCGAACGCGGCGGCGGGGACGGCGGCAGGCAGCTCGGTCAGCGGGAAGTCGGGGTGGGCGTCGCGGAAGGTGCGGTAGTTGCTCACCCAGCTCGTCAGGTCGCCGAGCCAGAGCACCACGTCGGCGTCGAACATCTCGCCGGTGAGCGGGTCTTCGGCGAAGGGGGCGACGGCGCCGCGGGAGCGCTCGGGCGCCCACTGGACGACGCGGACGCGCGGGTCCCACGGGATGAGGCCCGGCGCGCCGTCGACGAGGGCTAGGGGGCGCTGGCCCGTGGCGTCCTCGATGACGTCGTTCCAGGCGGCGAAGACCTGGGCCGCCGTCTCGCGGAAGGCGTCGGGGAAGCCGGCGGAGAGGTGGTAGGTCACCGAGGCGTCGGCGAACTGGGGGCCGACGCCGGGCAGGCGCGCGAGCCAGGGGGCGTCGGGGGCGTCGGCGCGGGCGTCCTCGAAGAAGGCGAAGGGGGCGCCCGGGGTCGCGGCGCGGGGCACGAAGGTCGGGTCGGCGCGAGAGCGGCGCAGGAAGTGCGCGTGGAGGCCCAGGCCGGGCGGGAGGCCCAGGCCCGCGCAGCCCGACGGGACGTAGAGCTCGGATGCCCACCAGGTGAGCATCGCGTCGGCGAAGGCCGGCTCGCGCTCGGCCGTGTAGAGCTCGAGCTGGTAGACGCAGGCGTCGACGAGCTGGATGCGGAGGCGATCGGTCGGCTCGTAGAAGTCGACGCGGACGGTGCCGTCGGGGCGGCGCTCGAGCGGCCAGGACTCGACGAGGCCGTCGGGGCCGGGGATGGGCGCGCCGGTGGCCGGGTCGACGGCGCGGACGATGAGCAGGTCCGCGGTGCGCTCGAGCACGACCGGCAAGGCGATGGTGCCGGCGGCGGCGGCGCCGATCTGGCTGAGGATGCTCTCGAGGCCGGCGGCGATGCCGAAGGTCCAGGCGCCGTCGAGCAGGGACTCGGTCAGGATGATGGCTTGACCGTCCACGGCGACCACCGGCGCGGGCGGCAGGTCGGGCCCGGCGACCTCGTCGGGCAGGTCGGGAAGGTCGGGCAGGTCGAGTGAATCCGCGTCGCTGGCGGGCTCAGCGTCGGCCTCGCGGGTGGCGTCAGCGCCCCCATCGCCGGCGTCGGCGCTGCCGGGGGCGGCGGGTCCACCGCAGGCGGCGAGCCAGTGCCCGATCAGGCAGGCGAGAACTGCGGATTTGCGCATCGGGCCCCCACGCACCGCCATGGGCGCGGAGGCACACATACAGCGGCCGGCGCGCCCCGACAACGGAGCGGCCGGCCGCTGGAGGTGGGCCATGGCCCACCGGAACCCGACACCTTCCCCCCGGATGTGACGGACCCACGTGCCTCCCCGAACCATCGGTCAGGGAGGCACGTCGGCTCGCCGCCGTCCGAGCGCGAGATTAGCCGAGCAGACGAAGGGCCAGGCCGGGCGTCGCGTTCGCCTGGGCGAGCATCGCCACACCGGCCTGCTGCAGGACCTGCGTCTTGGCGAAGTTCGCGCTCTCCGACGCCACGTCCACGTCGCGGATGTTGCCGACGGCGGCGCCGTAGTTCTCGATGGTCCGTCCGAGGTGGACGCTCGCCTGGGTCAGGTGGTTGATGTTGGAGCCGAGGTTCGAGCGGCTGGTCGCCAAGCTGTCCATCGCGGCGTCGATGTCGTCGATGGCGGTCTGCGCGTTGGTCAGCGAGTCCACAGCGCTCGCGTTCACGCCCAGCGAGGTCGCGTCGATGTCACCGAGGCTGACCGCGATCCGGTCGTCGGCCGAGTTGCGGGTACCGACCTGGAAGGTCACGGTCCCGGCGGTGCCGGCGGTGCCGTCGAGCAGCTTGATGCCGTTGTACTCCGTCGAGTTCGAGATGCGGTCGATCTCCGAGGACAGGTCCGAGAACTCCGTGTTGATGTACGCGCGCTCGGTGTCGGTGATCGAGTCGTTGCTCGCCTGGACCGCCAGCTCACGCATGCGCACCAGCGAGTCGGAGATCGACTGGTAGCCGGACTCCGCCGTCTGCAGCAACGACACGCCGTCGTTGGCGTTGCGAGCGGCCTGCTGGAACCCACGGAGCTGCGCCCGCATGCCCTCGCTGACCGCCATGCCCGCCGCGTCGTCGGCCGCCGACTGCACCCGCAGGCCCGAAGACAGCCGAGCGATGGACTTGCCCATGGCCTGCGCGGTCTGCGACACGTTGTTCTGCGCGGTCATCGACGCGCTGTTCGTCATAATTCCGAGTGCTTGTCCCATGGTACTCTCCCGAGTTGACGTCGCCGGGTTCGCCGGCAGGTGGTCGTCGATTGACGAGGCGCTGGCGTCGGGCACCCCGCCCCGCCATGTTTCACCCTCGCGCTGCTTAGTTCATCGGCAGGGCCCGGCGATGCTTGAGGAGAAAATCACGCCGGCGATCCGGAGGCCGCACGGGGCCTGGGATCGCGTTGTTTGCGCAAGGGGCCCGCGCGGCCCAATAATCACGGACCGGGCTGGACGCGGCCCCGGCGCGGGCCGTGAACGTCTGCGACAGAGAGCGGCTCGCCACGAGCGGCGCACGCTCTCAGGAGAGGCATGAAGGAGTCGTTGCGGCGCGCGGTCGCGCGGATCGAGGTGAAGAGCGCCGATGGCGAGCTCATCGCGCGCGGCACCGGTGTGCTGGTGGCCCCGGACCTCGTCCTGACGGCGCGCCACATCGTCGCCGATGAGCAGTCCGACCGGCTGCGACCCCTGGGCGCGCAGATCGAGGTGCGCTTCCCCGACCGGCGCGTCGAGGCCACCCTGGTCGAGCGGTGGCACGACCGGCACGCCGACTGGGCGCTGCTGCGGTGTGACGGGGCCGCCGGCGCGGCGCCCATCCCGTTGGGCGGCGAGCTCGCGGCGGACGACTCCTGGGAGACCTACGGGTTCCCGCGCGCCTATCCCGACGGGCGCCCGCTGGACGGGCGGGTCATCGCGCCGCGTCGCGCGCTCGGGACGGCGGACTGCATCGTCTTGCACAGCGCCTTCGCGGCGACGGGCAACGGCGACCCGGCGCCCGGGTTGGCCGGCGCCCCGGTCGTCGTGGGCGGCGCGCTGGTGGGCATCCTCCGCCGCAGCGCGCTGCCGAAGGGTGAGACCATCGACGGGACGCTCTACGCGTGCCCCATCGACCTCGTGGTTCGCCAAGCGTCGGACGCCCTGCCGCGGCTCGAGCGCGTCGCGGGGCTGCCGGGCGTGCCCCCGGGGCCCCTGCCCGACGAGCCGTTTCCGGGGCTGCTGCCCTACGGAGCCGACCGCGCCGAGGTCTTCTTCGGGCGAGGGGCCGAGATCGCCCGACTTCACGACCAGGTGGTCGGCACCTCGGTCCGCGCGCCGCAGATCGTCTTGCTGGCCGGACACAGCGGCGTCGGGAAGTCGTCGCTGCTCGCGGCGGGGCTTGGGCCGCGCCTGGCGTGGAGCCACGAGTTTCGCTACGCGCGGCGCCACGCCGCCCAGGGCCTCGCCGCGACGCTGCGAGAGACCCTCGCTGGCGAGTGGCGGCAGGCGGAGGTCGCCGCGCGCCGGCCGCTCATCGTCGCGCTCGACCAGTGCGAGGGCGTGTTCGAGGCCGGGACCGAGGCGGGCCGTGGCGAGGTGACGCGCTTTCTGCACCTGCTCGAAGAGATCTTCGGCGACCGGGCGAGCAGACCGCGCGGCCGCTTGGTGATCTGCACGCGCAGCGAGTGGCTGGCGGACTGGCACGCGGCGTTCTCGCGCGCCGGGCTCGCCATCGAGAGCCACTTCCTCGCCCCGCTGGCCGCGCCGGCGATCGTGGAGGTCGTCGGCGGCCTGGCCTCGAGCGAGCGCCTGCGCCGGCACTACCGGCTAGAGCTTGAGGACGGCTTGGCGGAGACCATCGCCGGTCGCGCCCTCGCGGAGCCCGAGGGCACCATCGCCCCGGTCCTGCAGCTCGCGCTCGCCGAGATGTGGGACGCCAGCGCTCAGGCGGCGGACGGGGAGCGGCGGCTGACGATCGCGCAGTTCTCGGAGCTCCAATCGCGGGGGTTTTCCCTGGGCGACGTGCTGGACCGCCACCTGGCGACCCTGGCCCCAGCGCAGCTCTCGAGCGGGCTGGTGCTCGACCTCCTGGCCGGGTACACGACGCCCGAGGACACGCCCCGGCGCCGTGCGCGCGAGGATCTCTACGCGACCTACGCGCACCTCGATCGCGCCGGGCTCGACGCGCTGGTCGACCGGCTGCGCACGCTGCGGCTCATCGTGCCGGTGGCGGGCGAGGACACCGAGGCCCTGGCCCACGGGACCCTGGCGCCCCTGATTCGGCGGCGCCTCGCGGCGTCGGAGCTGCCCGGGCAGCGAGCGCGGCGGTTGCTGGACCACGGAGGCCCGCGCAACGAGGGCGAGCTGGCGCTGGTCGAGCGGGCGATGGCGGGCATGCGCACGCCGGACCGCGAGGAACAGGCGCGGATCGACGCGTGCCGGACCAAGCGCGACGCGGCCCAGAGGCGCGCCAAGGCGATCCGGTACGGGGCCATCGCGGCGGCGGTGGTCGTGAGCGTCTTCGCGGTGG
>CAZNZH010000423.1:0-5505 GCA_964577445.1 uncultured Myxococcales bacterium | reverse complement strand
GAGCAGGCGAAATACGAGCGCGTGGTCAAGGCCTCGGGGGCCCGTGTCGACTAGTCTTTGTGTCAATTGAATCAAGGGATACGCGCATGTAGAGGGACTACATGAGCGGCATGACGCTGCACCATTTCGTGGCGACGTCGCGATGGTCCAATGAAACGCTGCTGCCGACGGTACGCGAGCGAGTCGCTACGTGGTTCTGGGCCGAGGGAGACTTGTATCGGATCGTCGACGACAGAGGGCCCCCAAGAACAGGAGGCACTTGGTGGGTATGGCGCGCCTGTACTGCAGACAGTTGGGCGAGCAGGACGTCTGCGTGATGGCGGTGAGCCTGTCGCACGTCAGTACACGGGGCACACCGATCGGCTGGCGACTGTACCTGCCGACGGATTGAGCCGAAGACCCGGCCCGACGCGCGTGGGACAGGTGCGCCAGACGAGGTTGAGTTCGCGACGAAGCCGCAGATCAGTGTGCCGGCGCGATGGCACCAACGACGTGCCCCGATCGCGGTTCGCCACGGTCCGGGTGCGAACCGCATGCCCAGACTACTCGCGCAGCCAGACGCATGAGCCAGAGTGGTTGCCGATCGAATTGCCCGAGGGCGGAAACGAACCGCTGAAGCACTTCCTGAGCACCACACCCGAGTGCGCGCGCATGAAGCAATGGTGTTCGTAACCAAGATAGGTCTGCGCATCGAGCGTGACTACCAGGCACTGAAACAGGATTTCGGAGTGGGGTATTACGAGGGGCGTGGCTCGATCGGATTTCATCATCACGCCATGCTGAGCATCGTGGCCTATGGGTTTCTGGTGGCCAAGTGACTGCGCGCCGACCGTCGCGCCAGAAAACGACTTCGAACGCCGAGCACCAGCCAAATCCATGAGCTACGTCGCCCGTGGCAGCCAACGCGGCGCAGTCGCATGATCGGATTCGATCGCGACGCCACACATTCGCCTGACCTGTCATCGCATGTGGCGGCTCGGTGTGTGTCCATGTTGCGTGTACGCCGTCAAGCCGCTTGTGTGACACAGTAAGACTGACGATTTGTCTAGGGCGACCGAGTTCGCCGTGGTATTTTCAGGAGCGGACTCGAACGCTACGATCCGTGGATCGCAAGGACCAAGCGGCGCAGGATCCGCGCGACTTCGCGCGACGCGCGGCTGAGCGGGTGATGGGTCGTGGTCTTCATCATCACGCTGCGTGGCAGCTTGGGATCGATGATCCGGCGTGCCGCAAACGACGCGTCGAATCGTTGCAACCGCACCGAGTTCTCGCTCCAGAGCGCGTAGCAGCGCTCGCGCGAGATGATCGCGTGCTGTGCTTCGACCGAGTCAGCCTCGAGTACGACATTCAGGCGGAACCCGCGACGGCGTGCTTCCTCGTCGACGCAGAGTCGCAATCCGTTCGGCGAGGCCGGCAGCACTAGCGGTATCGATGCCAGCGCTTTGAAGGGCAGTTCGTCGCCCTTCTCCCCAAGATCGGGATTACCCACCACCATTACGTCCGATGTGGCGAGCACCTCCTGCATATCGAGACTCGGCCTGCGATAGCGGGTGACCAGCGCGATGTCGACCCAACCGGTCGACAGCCAGTCCTCATGCTGCACGCTGAAGCTTTCCAGTAGTCGCAGCACGATGCCCGGAAACCGCCGACGCACCTCTTCGAAGAGGTCAGCGGCCAGCATCTGCATGTACATGGTCAGGAGCGCCACCGTGACCGTGCCGGTCGGCGTGTGCATCTGGTCGCGGATGGCGACCGAAAACTGGTCGGCATGGGCCAGCAATGCCCGGGCCCTCAGCAGGGTCTGCTCGCCCACCTCCGTGAGCTTCACACCGCGACCCGTGCGGTGAAACAGCGCTGCCTGCAGGCTCTCCTCGAGCGCGCGCATTGCTCGGCTCACGGATGGCTGCGTGGTACCGACGACGGTCGCCGCATGCGACAGGTTCCCGAGTTCGGCGACTTTCACGAAGAGCCGAAGGGCCTCAAGATCGGGTGGGTAGTCTGTCATACGTCTAACGTATACCAGCTAGTCGGACCGCCCGCTAGTTCCGCCGATGCGACTACCGTATGGTCTAGGCCGACGATCAGAAGAACGCTTCGCATGCATCGATTCCACCATCTCTTGGACAGGAGACTCGCCATGATCCGAGCAATTGCAGCCTTTCTCGCCGCGGCGCTTTCCTTGCTGATCCCACTCTCGGCGAACGCGCAGGCGTGGCCGACGAAGCCCGTACGCATCATCGTCGCCTACCCGCCGGGTGGCGCCACCGACCTGCAGGCAAGGCTGGTGGCGGCGAAGCTGAACGAACGCTGGGGTGTCCCAGTGATCGTCGAGAACAAGCCGGGCGCCAACACGGTCATCGCGACCGACATGGTCGCCAAGGCAGCGCCGGATGGACAGACCGTCCTTCTCACGGCGATGCCATACGCGCTGAATCCGATGCTGATGGCCAAGCTTCCTTACGACACTGCCAAGGATCTTGTGCCGGTAACGCTGATGGCGACGATTCCCAATGTCCTGGTGGTGTATCCCGGCCTGCCGGTCAACTCGGTTGACGATCTGATCAAGCTGGCTCGCACCGAGCCAGGTTCGCTCTCGTTCGCCTCGACCGGCCAAGCTACCTCCACACACCTGTCGGGCGAACTGTTCGGAAAGATGGCCGGCTTGAAGCTCAACCACATTCCCTACAAGGGAAGCGCGCCGGCGCACCTCGATCTGATTTCTGGGCGAGTGTCGATGATGTTCGACAACGGCGCACTGCAGCACGTCCGGTCCGGGAAGCTGAAGGCCCTCGCGGTCACCTCCGCAAAACGGGTACCGTGGCTGCCCGATACCCCGACCATGATGGAGCAGGGGCTCGCGGGTTATGAAGCGGCAGCTTGGTACGGCGTCTTCGCTCCGGGCGGAACGCCGGCCACGATCGTCCGGAGACTCGCTGATGAGATCACTTGGGCGCTGCGCTCGCCTGACACTATGGAGAAGCTTACCGCAGCCGGTGCGATCGCAGGCGGAGGCACTCCGGAGGAGTTCCGCGAGTTCCTCGCAGTCGAGACGAACAAGTGGGGACAACTCGTCAGGGACCTCGGAATGAAGCCGGAGTGAGAGCGCCCCCTCCATAAGGACTGACCATGCACTACATCGGTAAGAAGATCTCCGACGTCCAGAGCCTGCTGGTGGATTACGCGAAGAGCGGCCGGTCGGAGTCCTACGTTGGACGGACCTCGGAGCCGTATCTATTCGCCATCGACCAGAAGTCGATCGAGCAGGTAGCCTACGCATGTGGAGCAGCGCACGACTGGCGTCTACCGTCCGGTGCCAGCCGGGGACCGATCGAGGCGCCGCACGCATATCTGTTCTATCTGCTCAACAACACACGTACCTACCGGGTCTACGAGCAGACCATCATCACCGGGCTCCCGTCCGGTCGCGCGCAGCTCCACGCTGGCGACGACTTTTACTATCACCGCCCAATCCTTAGCGGAGACGTTCTCGCCGTCACCGCGACGATCTTGCCGAGCTACCGGAAGACCGGACGTCATGGTGAGCTGGAGTTCTTCAGCGACGAGTGGCGCATGTATAACCAGCGTAACGAGTTGGCGGCACAGTTGATCCGCAAAGCGATCGCCCTCGATTTCGGCGAATCAGGGATGCTCACGTCCCCAGTCGAGACTCGGGTCGTCCTTCCACCCGATCCGGCAGAATCGACATGGTTGCGCGCGACAGACATCGAATCCGCCTTCAAGATCGGCCAGACCACCCACGTGAAGCGTCATCCGACGTTCACCTGGATGTCGATGATGGGGTGGCTGGCGGCAGTAGACGAGTATTCCCCGACGCACTACGACCCTGAGTTCGCCAAATCGCACCGCTACGGTGGCGGCCGGAACATCGTCGCGGGTCCGCAACTGGCTTCGGTCATGGTGGCCGCGCTCGAGGAATCGCTCGGGCCCGACTGGTGGATCAGCGACTATGAGAACGTGCAGCGGCGAGCCGTGTATCCAAACGAGACCTTGATCAGCTTCAGCAAGGTGCTTTGGATCCGCGATGGCGTCGTGCGAATCCAGCTCTGGCTGGTCGACGAGGAAGGCGTCGTCAAAGGAACCGGCGAGGCGTCGGTGAAGGCAGTCACGGACGAGAGGAAAGTGCCGGCATGGACACCCGGGAACTGAAGCTTCCAGCCGAGGGGGAGAGTCTCGACATCGTGAGGACGGTCGACGATTCCCTGCTCACCCCGCGCTACGGAAAGCCCGACATCGTGGTGCTCGCGTCGCCAGCCGTGGTGTCCCTGATGGAGATCGCCAGCCTGCAGTTGGTCGAGCGCGATCTTCCTGATGACCTGACATCGGTGGGGATCCGCATGACGTTCGAGCATCTGCGGCCATCCTACGCCGGTGCCGAGATCGTGACGCGGGCTACGGTGCAGGAGGTATCGGACCGACGGATCAAGCTGCAGGTCGAGTCGTTCGAGGGACAGACGCTCGTGGCGCGAGCCACGCACATACGTGCCGTCGCCCCGCGGGCAAAATTCCGTCCGCCCTCGGGTAGGCCCGAGCAGGGGGCGGAATAGCCAACTGGTGATCCAGTGAAATCCGAAAGCGTCGTAGGGGTCTCGTATGGATGTTAGATCGCTCTTGCGCCGGGGCGCGAGCTACTACGCACGTCTACCGGCGGTCGTGGTCGGCGGCAGGGAGTACACGTTCGAGGAATGCTGGCGCAGAGGATTGCGTTGCCACAACGGACTCCGGTCGATCGGCTTGTTACCGGGCGACCGTATCGGCGTGCTGGATGACAATACGATTCTGGCTGTCGATCTCTATCTCGCATGCGCCATCGGGAACTTCGTGCGAGTGCCGCTGTACTGGAGGAACAGCGTCGATCGACATCTCCAGATGATCGGTAAGTCCGGATGCAGAATCGTACTGACATCGGAAGACGCACCTCCGGAGTTGGACCGGGCGAGAAGCGAAAATCCGTTCCTGAAGGAGATCGTCGTCGCCGATCATGAGTACGAGAAATGGCTCGCGCGCCAATCCGAGGAAGACGGCAACGCACCGATCCGCGAGAACGATCTGTACGTAATCAAGTTTACTGGCGGGACGACCGGCGAACCCAAGGGAATACCCAATACGCATCGCCAGTGGATCTCGATCGGGCGAGATACCATGTCGTTCAAGCCACGTATTCGCATCGGCGAAACGATGCTGCACATGGCGCCGCTAAGCCACGCGTCGGCCTATTACTTCCTGCCGGCATGGGTCCAAGGTGCAAGGCAGATCCTCGGCTCTGGTCTCGAACCCACCGAGATCGTGATGCTAATGAGTCAGGAGAAGGTGGCTCACTCATTCATGCCGCCCACGCTGCTGAATATGGTGGCCAACACTGACGACGCATCCAACCACGACTGGAGTGCCCTGAGGAGTCTGGCCATCGGATCGGCGCCGGTCGGCATCGCTACCCTGCTCAAGGCCGAGGAGGTCTTCGGCCGAAGAGTCCTCCATCAGACGTAT
>CAZNZH010000422.1:0-5520 GCA_964577445.1 uncultured Myxococcales bacterium | reverse complement strand
CAAGAGCCCCGTCCGGCGCGCGTCCCAGGCACCATCGCCGGCGAGCTCCGCGCGATACCCCGCGCCCACCACCTCGTCCTCATTGGCGTCCACCCCCTGCAACCGGGAGGTCTGCCCCTCCGGCTCGTCGTGCCACCGCGCCAGCTCCACGCCGTCCAGACCGTAGGTCGCCAGCCAGCCCCTCACGCGCCCCGGCACCTCGACCCCCGCCTCGACCCCCGCGACCGCCATGCGCTCGTGGCCCATCGCGGCGACGCCGAAGGTCCCGCGCCCGTCGCCGCCCGCGGTCATCAGCCCCTCGTCCTGCTCCCCCGCGCTGCCCTCGGCTGCCCCGCCCACCAGCGGCCCGGCCACCCACACCCGGCCGTCCCTCGCCACCGCCAGGTCGGTCGTCAGCGTCCCCAGGCGCCACTGGTCGGGGGGCATCCCCGTCGCGTCGCCCAGCCGGGGTTCCGACCCCCCAACGCTGGGGTCTTCGCGTCTCGCGGCGGTCCCGTGGCGCTCTGGCCCCGTGTTTACCTCGCTCTGCGCGTGCCCACCCCTCGCGCCCCCGTCGCGCCGCTGGGGACTGCCGTGCACGTCAACCGCGGCCGCCCCGTCGCACGCGGCGTCCCCCAGCACCAAGCCAATCGCCATTAATGCCATGAAAGTATTGGTGTTTTTCTTCATCACCCCACCTCGCTGCGGATGCCCCCGCCGCCCCCATGGCGACCCCGGCGCATCCGACCCCAGCGTGTAGAGCAACCCCCGTGCCATCGCGGCGGGCCCAGCAAAGACGGAGCAATGTTCGTAGTAAAAGCCGCTGCGGCCTGCTAACCACGCCGCCGATGCTCAGCGCGACGACCACCTCGACCGCCCCACGACCGCCAGGCACCTACTCCCTGCGCGCCCTGTACCTGCTGACCTTCATCGCCATCGGCGCCTACGCGAACTTCGTCCCGCTGTGGCTGCGCCACGCCGGCTGGGACGACCCCTCCATCGGCTGGCTCACCGCGCTGCGCGCCTCGTGCATCCTCGCCTTCCCGCTGGCCTGGGGCCGCCTCTCCGACCGCATCGGCGACAGCGTCACCACCGTCCGCGTCATCACGGTCGCGAGCCTCCTCGCCTTCGCCCCGCTCACCACCACCACCGAGCACCTCCCGGTCATCCTCTGTATCGGCGCCTTCTCGGTGTTTTGGGTCGGCCTCATTCCCAACGTCGACGCCACCGTCCTCGCCCACGTCCACCGCACCGGCGAGGCCTACAGCGCCTACCGCGTCTGGGGCTCCGTCGGCTTCATCGCCGGCGGCTTCGCCCTGGGCGCGCTCATCGAGCTCCTGGGCACCGCCGCGACCCCGGCCGCCATCACCGGCGCCCTGGCCGCCCTGGCCCTGTTGGCCCTGCGCGTCTCGCCGCAGCCCCGCGCCCGCACCGCCCATGGCCGCAGCTTCACGGCGGTCCGCACGCTGCTGGCCAACCCCTACGCCCGAGGCATCTGCCTCATCGCCTTCGCCTCCCGCGTCAGCTCCCAAGGCCTCTACATCTTCCTGCCCCACCACCTCAGCGACCTGGGCGTCCGCGACAGCTTCATCCCGGCGTTTTGGTCCGTCGGCGTCGTCAGCGAGATCTTCATGATGCGCGCGGCCCCCCGCCTCCTCACCCGCTTTGGCCTGCGCGCGCTGACGGCCATGTGCTGCGCCGCCGGCGCGCTTCAGTTCGGCCTCATCGCGATCCTCGACAACCCCTGGGCCGTCCTGCCGGTCATGACGCTGCACGGGATCGCGTTCGGTGTCTGGTACGTCGCCTCCATCTTGGCGCTCGGCCAGCACGTCCCCGAGAGCGAGCGCGCGACCGCCCAGGGCCTCTTTCAGATGACCGGCTACGGCGTCGGCGGCGTCATCTCGGCCATCGGCGCCGGGTACCTCTACGGCGCTGGGCAGGGCCCGCTGATGTTCGGCGTCGCCTCGGCCCTCGGCCTCGTCACCGCGGTCATGGCCTTCGCCGTCATGCCCCGCGACCCCGCCTGAACCACCCTGAATTGTTGACCCCACTGACGCCTATCCGCAACCTGTGAAGTCCTGACCCCATCCACGGGGTCCGACCACGCCGCACCGCAGCATCCCGCGGCGTCACAGCGAGCTCGGCTCAGTCTCAGGCTACGGCCCATGGCACGTCCGCAACGCACGATAGTCCCCGGCCTCTGGCACCACGTCACCCACCGCGGTGTGCCCGGTCGCACGATCTTCCCGAGCCCGGAAGACCGCCAGGACTTCCTCGGCATCCTCGGTCACTGCGACGGGCGCTTCGGCTTGCAGACCCACGCGGCCAGCCTTCTACAAACCAGCTACCACCTGCTCGTCTTCGACGCCTCGGGCCAGCTCGGGCGCGCCATGCGCCACCTCAACGGCGTCTACACCCAGTGCGCCAATCGCCGCCACGGCACCGAGGGCGCGCTCTTTCGCGGGCGCTATCACTCCCGGGTCGTGCACGACGACGCCTGGCTGCTCCCGCTGGTCCGCCACCTCCACCTGAGCCCCGTGGCCGCTGGGCTCGCCGCCGACCCCGCCGCGCACCCGTGGTCCAGCCACGCCCACTACCTCGCGCCCGAACCGCCGCCGTGGCTTCACACCGAGCCCCTCCTCGCCCGCTTCGCCTCCGCCGCCGCCTTCGACGCCTATGTGCGCGCCCCGGTCCCCGCCGCCGAGCGCGCCGTCCTCACCGCGCGCAGCAGCGCCCTGGGCCAGCCACCCGCCGATTCGCCAGTCGCCGCCTCACAAAACGCCCTCCCAGACGGCCCCGGCGCCAGCCCCGGGCGCACGGTCTCCACGGCCCTCATCATCGACGCGGTCGCCGCCCACTACGCGGTCGCCAAGGCCCGCGTGACCTCTCGCCACCGCGGCATGGCCAACCCCGCCCGCAGCGCGGCCCTCTTGCTCGCCGTGGACATCTCGAAGGACCCCCTCGCCGTCTCCGCCCGCCGCTTCGACGTCAGCGCCCAGAGCCTCGCGAGCCTCGCCTCCCGCCAGCGAAAAAACCTCGGCGGCGACTCGCAGCTCGCCCACGACGTGGCCGCCATCCGGGCCGCCCTAAAGACCCCGTGAGCTCAGCCTACAAGAACCCCTATCCGACCGTGGATCTCCTCATCGAGACCCGCCCCGGCACGGTCGTCCTCATCCGCCGGAAAAACCCGCCCCACGGCTGGGCGCTGCCCGGTGGCTTCGTCGACTGGGGCGAGACCCTCGAAGACGCCGCCCGCCGCGAGGCCTTTGAGGAGACCGGCCTCCGGGTGACCCTCGAGCGGCAGCTTCACACCTACAGCGACCCGGCTCGCGACCCGCGCCACCACACGATCACCACGGTGTTTACGGCACACGCTGCCGGAGAGCCGGTGGCTGGCGACGACGCCGCCGAGGCGGGCGTGTTCGCGCTGGACGCGCTGCCGGAGCCGCTGGCCTTTGATCACGCGGCGATCATCGAGGACTGGCGCACCGGCCGATACTGAGGGCGGCGCGCGCCGGCGCACGGCCCGGGCCCTACCAGTTCACGTCCAGCGTGATGGTGGCGGCCTGGTCGAGGGGCGGCAAGAGCAGGCGATCCATGGCGCGCCCGACGCACTGGTGCGCGTCCGCGGCGTCTGCAGACGACAGGATCTGACGGTTTGACAGCGTCCCGTCGGTCCCGACGGTCACGGTCACGCGGATGGGCGCGGTGGCCCTCGCCGGGCATCCCTGTAGCGCGCCTATCTCGCGAACCAGCGAGCTGCGGAGCTCCGCGGCGAGGTCCATGGTCGGCTCCGGCACGGGGCGCGCTGAGGGGACGACGGGCGGCTCGGTCGGCGCGATGGCCTGCGCGGCGGGCTGTGGCGTGGGCAGGGGCAGCAGCCGCGTGGGCCGGGCGGCCATCGGGGCCAGCGATTTGCCAGTCGCGGCCTGCGTGTTTTGGGTCTCGGGCGCTTCGGTCGCGGCGGGGGCGGGCAGGGCCGCCTCGACCGCGGCGGGCTTCGTCCCTTGGTGCGAGCGCTCGTTGATGCCGCCAGCCCAAAACGCGAGCGCCATGCCGGCCGCCATGGCCGCTGCGCCCACCCAGACGATCGAGACGCGGCGCTGAGCGGATGCTGGCGCGCCGCGGCCGATCCCGGCGGTCTCGGAGAGGGTGTCGATGCCGGCGGAGTCGCCACCGTCGAGGCCGGCGTCCAGCGCCTCGGCGCGCGCCAGCACGGCCTCCATGAAGTTCGCAGGCACCGGCGCGGGGGCCGTGGCCTTGGCGATCAAGCCGCCGACGCGCCCGTGCTCTGCGCCCATCTGGCTACAGCGCGGGCAGGTGCGTTCGTGCTCGCGCGTCCAGGCGTCGGCGCGCCCCTCGAGCACGGCGGCCTCCCAGCGGGCGCAGGCGATGCTGAGCACGTCGGCGGGCGGGCCTCCGTCATTGCTTCGCTGGTCCTTCATCATGTGTCCTCCTCCACGTCGCAGAGCTCGGCGCGCACGCGCTTGACGGCACGCCAAATTCGCTGCTTCACCGCGGCCCGAGAGATCTCGGCCTCCGCGGCGATGTCGTCGTACGAGAGCCCCTGGGTGTAGTGCAGCTCCACCCAGGTGCGGTCTGGTTCTTTGATGACCGCGAGCGCCGCGCGCACCGCTGTGAGCACGCGACCCTGAGCGGCTTTGGCCTCCGCGACTTCGACCGGGAGCGGGCGCTCCGGCGCGGGGACGTGGTCGATCTCGACCTGCTCAGCGACGCGGATCAGGCGGCTGCGGCGGCTGCGCAGGAGGTCGATGCAGCGGTTTGACGCGATGCGGTGCAGCCAGGGCCGAAGCCCGGCGGTCCCGCGGTAGTTCTCAAGCGCCACGAGCGCCCGAGCCATCGTGTCTTGGGCGGCGTCTTCACCCGCGGCGGGCGATCCCATGCGGCTGATGCAGGTGCCGATGATCTCGGACCCGTAAGCCTCCACGAGCAGCCGGCACGCCTCCTTACGCTGGCCATCTTGAGCCAGTCGAAGGATCCGCGAGTCCAGAGGCTCGGTCTCGTCAAGAAGCATCCACATGCTCTCCATAGGACGGAGGACGCGCGGAGCGTAACACCGGCGGCGGGGCCCTCTAAGTTTCCTGACGCGCGTAGTTTCAAGGCCCAGGGGCGCTTGGGCGGTCTCTAGTAGGGCCGCAGCATCGGGAGCAGGTTGGGCCGGCCGTCGTGAAGCCAGGTCAGCGGCGGGCGCTGCATCTCGCCGAGCGCGCAGCGGCGAATGCTGGCCGGCATGGCCTCGCAGCGGGCGGGATCGTCGGTCCCGATCGTCGAGATCGTCGACGCGATCGAGCGGATCGAGGCCTCGTCGGCCGGCAGCACCCACAGCGAGCGAAAGCCCGGCGAGGGCCGAAAGCTCGGCGTCGGCAGCGCGGCGACCAGCGCGGTCGCGGTCGAAAACGAGCGCCCGCTCATGTCGGCGTAGGCGCGCATGGCGTGGCGCATGGAGGCGGCCTCGGGCGGCAGGGCCATCGGGAGGTCGCGCTCCACGTCGCGGAGCGCTTCGGCGAGGCGCTCGGCGGC
>CAZNZH010000421.1:0-5527 GCA_964577445.1 uncultured Myxococcales bacterium | reverse complement strand
TCGCGGCCCCTCTCGAGCGCCTCCTCGATGGCGTCGATGATGGCGACGGGGCTGGCGGCGCGGCCCTGCTCGATGCCGAGCTGCATCGAGCGCGGGTTCGAGCTGCCGGTGGCCTGCTGGAGCAGCGGCGTGTCCACCATCGGCGGGCAGACCAGCAGGATGCGCACGCCGCTGCCGCGGTTTTCCTCGATGAGGATCTCGGTCAGGGCGTTCACCGCGGCCTTGGTGGCGGAGTAGGCGCCGAAGTGCGGCGCCAGGACGTGGCCGGCCAGGGAGCCGAAGACGATGAAGTCGCCCGAGCGGCGCGCGAGCATGGCGGGGAGGGTGGCCTTGGCGACGTTGACGGTGCCGCCGTAGTTGACGCGCATGAGGTTGTGGATGCGGTCGAGCGGCATCTCCATCACCGGCGCGGTGGGCATGATCCCGGCGGCGTGGGTGACGCGGTCGATGGCGCCGAGATCGGCGGTGACCCGGGCGACCACGTCGGCGACGGCCTCGGGATCGCCCACATCGCAGACGTAGGACTGCATCCCGGGGCGGCTGGTGGCCGTCTCTTCGAGGCCCTCGGCGTTGAGATCGACCAGGGCGACCTTGGCGCCTTCCATCGCGAGCCGGCGCGCGGCGACTCGGCCCATGCCACTGGCGGCGCCCGTCACCAGAGCCACGTTGCCTCGAAACGCCATCGACCCCTCCGCGACCGCAGCGTCCATCGCCGCGAAGCCGGGCGCCAGTGAAACGTGTTCTATTCTGGCGGTCAAGGCTCGGCCTTGGATCCCGGCGGTCGCCGGGGTGTACTGGTGGGGCGAGTCACGGAGGGGCCGATGCGAGCAGCAAAAGAGAGGGTGGGCCGAGCGCTCGGCCTGGGGTTGCTGGTCGCGCTCGGTGCAGGCGGCGGCTGCGGCGGCGGGGGCGAGGACGCCGGCGCGCTGTGCGACCGCCGGTGCCCAGCCGGACAGAAGTGCGCGTTCGTGCAGGGCACGCTCAGCACCGCGTGCGTCTCCGATGGCAGCGTGCCGGCCACGGGCGCGTGCGATCCGCCGTGTCTGGCGACCCAGCGTTGCGACAGCGGCGAGTGCCTCACCCGGTCGCTGACCTGCACCGAGGTCTTCGATTGCGTCGGCTCGTGCCCGAACCCAGACGCCTGCACCGCGGCCTGCATCGCGCGCGGGACCGCCGAGGCGAAGACCCGGTTCGCGGCGCTAGACACCTGCGCGGCGGCCGCCGATTGCCCTGATAACGCCTGCCTGATCGCGGCGTGCGGGGCCCAGCTCGACGCCTGCTTCGGCGTCGCGACCTGCTCGCCCGCGTGCCAAGCCGGCTCGAGCTGCGTCAGCGGCGTCTGCCAGGGGGCGGACCCAAGCTGCGGCGCGGTCACGGCGGATGGCCAGTGCCAGGGGGCGGTGCTGACGTGGTGCGAGCGCGGCTCGCTGAAGCGCCAGAACTGTAGCCTCGTGGGCCCCGGGTGCGCCTGCGCGCGCCGCCTGCCCGAGGACTACTACGACTGCATCTGCGACCCCCAGGGCGGCCTGTGCAACCCGGCGTGTCTGCCCGGTTACACCTGCACCGCCCAGGGCTGCGTGCCCGGCGGGGGCGGCGGGTCCCGTTGCGTCCCCGCCTGCCCCCCGGGCTTCATCTGCACACCCCAGGGCTGCGAGAGCTCGGGCTTCTGACCGCGGCGCGGCGCCCGGTCACGCCGCGGCGCCCGGTCAGGCCGCGGCGATGGTCTCCTCGCGCTGCAAGCTGCCGTCCTGGTAGTGAACCCGCAGGGTGCCGCCGTGCGCGCTGACGATGTGGCGGGCCGCGCCCAGGGCTTCGGTCTTGGTGCGGAAGGTCTCATGGCACGGGTGCGTGCCGTGGCCGCGGACGACCCAGCCCTCGCGGCCGGGGTTCAGCGTGTACTGATTCGACGGGCCTTCGAAGAACTCGTAGCGATCGATGAGGTTGCCCTCACGACCGAAGACGTAGACGGCGGAGTCGGCCTCCTTCGCCAGCTCCGAAGCGCGGAAGATGGCGTCGTCGAACTCGTCGAAGAGCAGCACGTCGAAGTCCCCGGCGTCATCGGCGGCGACCTGCCAGCGAGGGCCGGTGGGCTCAAGCCGGACGTAGAACGAGGTCCCGGCGCACACGGCGCGTACACCCTCGGCCGCGTCCATGGCGCGGGCGATGCCGATGGACAGCGCGCGAGTCGGGTGCGTGCCCGCCATCAGCAGCGCGTTGGCGCGCTCGAGGGCGTCGACGCGCACCGCGTCCTCAAGGGAATCAAACACAGGCGGATGATCTTCGGGGGTCCACTGAAGCATGGGGGTTCTCCTCGCGAGAGCTGAATCGCTCATCTCGCGACGGGAGACCAAAGCAAGGCCCGTGCCAGCCCGCGGCCTCTGCGGCTATTGCCCGCGCAGGGCCAGGGCGGCGGTCACCAGCTCGTCCACCACGGCCTGGGTCAGCGCGCCTTTGCGAAACCACGCGATGCGGCCCGAGCCGGTCACCAGGAGGTGCAGCGGCAGGTCGACGCCGACCCTATCGACGAAGGCCCGCGGCAGCATCTCAAGGTGCGCGTCCTTGAGCTGCAGGTAGGGGTAGAGCCAGGTCTCCGCGCGCGGGTCCCGGTCGGCGACGCCCGGCGGATCCACGTCGATGTTGGCGAAGCCGAGGCCCTCGCGGGCCAACGACGCGCGCAGGCCGGCTGAGAGCGCAAGCTCCTCCGGGCTCGTACAGGGCTTGCACCAGGTCGCCCAGAAGGTCAGCACGAAGGGGACGCCCTGCCCGACCTCGGCCGCGAGGCGCGTGCGCCGGGGCTTTTTTCCTCGGCTGTCCATTTTGGCCACGTCCACCGGCTCAAGGGTGGCGCCGCTGACGTCGAACGCGGTCAGCCCAGACGGCTTCGGCGGCGCCAGCCCGACCCGCTGCTCGGCGATGGCGAGGCGTCTCTCGTACGCGTCGATCCGTTCGCGCAGGCGGCGCTGCTCGAAGTGCGGGTGGCCGATGGCGTCGTCCGAGCTCTCCAGCGCCTTCAAGTGCTTGCGCGTGAACTGGAGGTCCTGCCCGTCGTCGGCCGCGCCCGGCGCCGCGAGCCACCAGCCGAAGCTGGCGGTGGCGACCCCGAGGGCGGCCAGGACCGCCAGCCTACGGTGCTGCGGTCGCATCGGGCTCAAAGCACGGGTACGCGAAGACCAGCGCGCTGCGATTCGCCTGGGTCATGCTGAGCTTTCGCGTCGAGAGCCGCTCGGCGTCGAGGTCGGTCAGGTACATCTTCTCGTGGCCGTACGTGATGTAGCCGACGCGCTCCTTGTCGATGCCCAGGGTGTCGACGAGGAACTGCCGCGTCTGCTCGGCCCGGTCGAGCGCGTACTGGAGGTTTTTGCGCCACGGCCCGTCCTTCGACGCCCGCCCGACGATGATGAGGTAGCCCTTGTCGGCCCGCACCTGCTCGACGAACTGCTGAAGCTGCCGCTGGTCTTCCTTGTCCAGCTTCGTGCCGGCTGCCGGGAAGGTCACCAGGGTGTGCGGCAGGTTCTGGGTCAGCAGCATGTACTGGGTGCGCGTGATCAGCTCCGCCTGGTCGACCTGCTTGCACGCGCCCTGATGGCACGCCTTCACGATCTCGTCGACGTGGCCCTTGAACTCAGGCTCGGAGCAGAACGCGTCGAGGGCGTAGCGGGCCGCGGTCTGCTCCGAGCACACGCCGTGCTCGGGGTAGTCCGCGCAGATGACCTGCAGGCGCCGCCGCTGCTCGTCCAAGCTGCCCTCGGCGGCCTGCAATTTCTGAGTCGTATCGACCAGTTGCTGAGTCTTTTCCTGGTACTTCACCACCTCGATCATGCCGGGAGGCGGCGCGCCCTCTTCGGCCGCCGCTTCGCCCTTCACGCCGTCGCCGGACGTCGCGCAGGACGCCAGAGTCAGGCCGATGGCCACCACATAAACGATCCGCATGTCGGTTCCTCCTGCATCGCGAGCTAGAGGCGTCGATCTAGCACACGTTGCGCTGCCGGGAATTTTCTGCGATCGACCACCGCAGTGCGTCCGTGCCGCTGCATCGCCCGTGCCAACCGGCGCGCTCGGTCGATCACAGAGGCCCGAGATCCCTCCGCGCCGCCCTCAGATCGCGCGGCTGCGGCCCTTCCAGTAGGGGTCGCGCAGCTTGCGCTTGTAGAGTTTGCCGGAGGGGTCGCGCGGCAGCTCCGCGGTGAAATCGACGCTGCGCGGCAGCTTGTACTTGGCCAGCGCCTGGGCGGCGAAGGCCAGCAGCTCGTCGCCGAGCGCGGGGCTGGGCTTCACCCCGCTCGCCGGCTGGACCACCGCCTTGACCTCCTCGCCCAGGTCGTCGTGGGGGATGCCGAACACCGCCACGTCGGCGACCTTCGCGTGCAGCACCATCACGCTCTCGATCTCGGCCGGGTAGATGTTCACGCCGCCGCTGATGATCATGTCGGCCTTGCGGTCGCACAGATACAGGAAGCCCTCGGCGTCCAGGTAGCCCGTGTCGCCCACGGTGAAGAAGCTGCCGCGCCATGCCTCGCCGGTCTTGGCCTCGTCGTTGTGGTACGCGAAGCGGTGGTCGCCCATGCGCATCCAGACCGTGCCGGGTTCGCCGGTGGGGCAGGGCTCGCCGTCGTCATACAGCACGCGGATCTGCGAGATCGGCCACGGCTTGCCCACCGTCCCGGGGTGCGCGAGCCAGTCGGTCGGCGTCGCCAGGGTCCCGCCGCCTTCGCTGGCCGCGTAGTACTCGTAGATGCAGGGGCCCCACCACTCGAGCATCGCCTGCTTGGTCTCGACGGGGCACGGCGCCGCGCTGTGGACGACGTGCTTGAGCGACGAGAGGTCGTAGGCCGCCTGGATCTCGGGCGAAAGCTTGAGCAAGCGCACGAAATGGGTCGGCACCATGTGGCTGCTGGTGACGCGGTAGCGCTCGATGAGGCGCAGCGCCTCCTCGGGGGTCCAGCGGTCCATCAGGACGGCGGTGTGGCCGAGGTGCAGGTGGTTGGTCGCGAAGTTGAGGACGGCGGTGTGGTAGAGCGGCGCGGCGACGAGGTGGACGCCCGCGCTGCCGGGCAGGATGCCGAAGAGGCTCAAAAAGAGCGCCTGTTGGGTCGAGGTGGACTCGGGTGAGGCGCTGGCGGTGTCGCGGCGTACCCCCTTCGGCTTGCCGGTCGTCCCGCTGGTGTAGGTCATGGGGCCACCGGCGGCGCGGGCGTCGGGGGCGGTCTCGGGTTGGTCCCAGCCGAGGGCGGCGTAGGGGCGAAATCCCGAGATGTCGCCGACGCAAAAGCAGGCGTTATGCGACAGGCCGGCCAGGGTGGCGCCGCGCTTGGCCACGGCGCCGAAGCGGTCCGAGGCGACGAAGACCTTGGCGCCGGAGTCTTCGAGGATGTAGGCGATCTCCGGTGCGGTGAGGTGCCAGTTGAGCGGCGTGACGTACAAGCCCGCCTGGGCCACCGCCATGAAGACCTCGATGTCCTCGTGGCCGTTGGGCAGCATGATGGCCACGGCGTCGCCGCGCTCGAGGCCGAGGGCGCGCAGGCCGTGG
>CAZNZH010000420.1:1976-5544 GCA_964577445.1 uncultured Myxococcales bacterium | reverse complement strand
GCCTCCACCGGCACCTCCGGGCAGAGGCCCGAGTAGAAGATCTCCTGAAAGGCGACGATGTCGGCCGGCGTGTTCGCGAAAAACTCAGTCACCGCCTGGACAAAAGCGACATAGGCCAAGCCGTTTCCGTAGTAGGCGTCCGACCAACCGGCTTGGGTGGAGCCGTAGCCCTCGTTGTGGGAGCGGTGGTCTATGAGCTCGCCCGCGGGGCCCGTGTTGAAGGTGACGACGAGGATGGGGGCGGGGCCGGGCGGGATCTCGGAGATGGTGTCGGCGTCGCTTGGGCCTGCGGTGGCGTCGTTGCCAAAAATGTCCGCGCCGACCTCGGCGGCGGCGTCCGCGACGGCGTCGGGCAGGGGCGCGTCATCGTCCGGCGTGCAGGCGGCGGGGGCGGCGGCGAGCAGGCCGGCGAGGGCGAGGGTCGGCCACCGAGCCGGGGCGGGGTTGCGGTGCACGATCAGGGCCTCCTTCGAGCGGTAAGCGCGTGCCGCTTCGTGACCGAACTCGGCGCGCCGGGATAGTAGTCCTCGAACGGCGCCTGATGCGAGCCGGGAGACCAGCCGCTGCGCGGTCGGCCGATGGCGCGGGGGCGCTCGCAGAGCCGGAGGTGGACATGAGCGCTTGGTACCGACCATTGGTTGTCGTCGCGGCGGTGGCTATGCTCGCCGGCGCGTGCCGTTGCACAGAAGCAACCCAGATGGCTACGGCCGCTACCACAGGAGAGGGCGAGGCGATGAGCGGAACCAGCGTCACAGACACGTCGGGATGGAAGCAGCTCAGTGCGGACGAGGCCGCGGTGATCGAGGGCGGCGCGACCGAGCGGCCCTTCACCGGGAAGCTCTTGAACCACCACGCCGACGGCACCTACCAGTGCAAGCGGTGCGGCAACCCGCTCTTCGCGTCGGACACGAAGTTCGAGTCGGGCAGCGGCTGGCCGAGCTTCGACGACGCGCTGCCCGGCGCGGTCCGCGAGGTCGGCGACTGGGGGCGGACAGAGATCGTGTGCGCGAAGTGCGGCGCCCACCTGGGCCACGTCTTTCGCGGCGAGCGCATGACCGAGCGGAACACGCGGCACTGCGTGAACTCGGCGTCGCTGGACTTTCAGCCGGCCGAGAGCGCCGTGCAGCCGGCGGGCGACGCGAAGCCCGCGCAGGCCACGCGCGCCGACGCCTACTTCGCGGGCGGTTGCTTTTGGGGCGTGGAGCACCTGCTCGAGGGCCAGCCGGGCGTCATCGACGTCGTGTCGGGGTACATGGGCGGGCATGTGAAAGCGCCGCGGTATGAGCAGGTGACCAGCGGCACGACCGGCCACGCGGAGACCGTGCACGTCGTCTTCGACCCGACCAAGACCACATACGAGACCCTGGCGAAACGCTTCTTCGAGATCCACGACCCGACCGAGCGTGGCCACCAGGGACCGGACTACGGGCCGCAGTACCGGTCGGCGATCTACGTCACCGGTGAGGGCCAGCGTCGGGTCGTCGAGGGCTTGATCGCCAAGCTGCGCGCGGAGGGCTACGACGTCGCCACCGAGGTGGAGGCCGCCGGGCCGTTTTGGGCCGCTGAGGACTACCACCAGGACTACTACGAGCGCACCGGCAAGGAACCCTACTGCCACGCGTACGTGAAGCGGTTCGACGACTGACCGGGCCGCAGGGGCGGTCGAGGCGCCGGCTGGGGTGGTCGAGGCGCCCGGCAGCCCTCTTCGCGGCCCCTGTCAGCCGCCGGTGCCCGTCCGCACCAGCAAAAACGTGTGGGGCAGCTCGACCGTCCCGCCCTTGTAGGCGCGGCCGATCGTGACGTGCGCGGACACCTTGCGCATGTAGTCGATCATGTTCGCGTACACGAAGCGCTGAAGCCCGCTCTCGTTCGACTTGATGCTGGGCCATCCCGCCGGCAGCTTCGAATCCTCAGGCGGCACCTGCATATAATCGACGCCGACCTCGCCCCGCTCGGGGAACTCCCGGGCGACGTAGTAGCCGGGGCCGATGAGCGCGCGCGTGGCGCCTTCGTTGTAGCCGTAGAGCGCGTCAGGGCGATCCGCGGCCACGCAGAAGTGCTTCTCGAAGGTCTTGAACACCGGCAGCGAGTTCCGGCCGGCGTGGATGATCGCGACCCCCGGCGGCGTCCCCGGCGGCACGAAGTCGGCCAGCGTGGTCTTGCCGCGGGCGCACGCGTCCCAGAGCCGGCGCTGGAACTTGCCGTCCCAGGTCCGCACCAGGGCGACGCGATCGACCTCGGCCATCGCGTCCAGCGCGGCGGCCAAGCGGTCGATGTCCAGGGTGGTGGCGGTGCGAATGGCGGCGATATCGGCGGTGTGATTCATGGCCGCGAGGCTACACCAGCGCCCGCCCGTCACCAACCTCCAATCACCGATCACGAATCCCCGAGAGGTTTCGCCGGCCAGCCGCCCGGCGCCTGCGCTCGTCAGAGCTGAAAGCGCAGACCCAGCGTGCAGACCAGCGCGGCCGACGTCGCCGAGGACTTCGACGCATCATTATATAGGAAGCCACCGTCGGCGCCCGGGTTGAACGCCGACGCCGCCTCGCCGAGGTCCCCGCCCAGCTTGTCCTGGTTCGTCACCGCCAGCGCCACCTGGGTCGTGATGGCGACCGGGCCGATGACGAAATCGATGCCCACATGGGGCCGGATCAGGAAGAGCGCGGGCTCCGCCGAGTAGATATCGCCTGCCTCCTCGTAGAGCACGTCGGGCTCGCTGACCGCCTGCCCGTTGACCCGGTCCACCGTCGCGCGCGCCGAGAGCCGAGCGCCGCCGGTCACCTCGCCCCAGGTGAAGCCCAGCCCGAAGCCCAGGTAGGGGTGGACGGGCCCCAGCTTCCACGCGAGGCGCACCTCCGGCGAGAGCTGCACCAGCTTCCAGCTCGCCTGGGGCGCGCCCGAGAACTCGTAGGTCCCCTCGATGGTCTCCGGCCCCGCCGTGGTCTGGGTCGTCAGCGCGTAGTCGCTCTTGAAACCGGCGCCCATGGCCAGCCTGCCGCCGTAGTAAGACCCGCCCACGCCGATGACCAGCGCCGGCACCGCGCCGTGGGCCTCGTTGATGCGCCAGCGCAGCGCCGCCGCCGCCGAGAACATCGTCGCCTCAAGGCGCACCTGATTGCCGTAGCCCACATCGAGCTTCGGGATGAACTGCAGGTCCACGCCGATCTCGACGCCATGGCTCAGGCCGACCCCCACGCTCGCGCCGAACTGAAGCCACGGCAGGTTGCCCGGCAGCTTGTCTTCGAAATCCAGCAGCGTCGTGCCGTGGCCGACCTGGCTGAACTGGTTGAAGATGCTCAGGCGCACCGGGAGTATGCCGATGCTGACGCCGCCCCCGTCGTCGCCGATGGTGATACCGCCGCCCAGGCCGGTCTCCGCCATCGCCGCGGGGAGATGGCGCGCCAGCCAGATCGGCGTGTTGACCGAGATCGCGGTCACGTCGGAGCGAATCTGGCGCAGCACCTCGTCGGAGGCCTGCTGGGCCCGCGCCGGCGCCGTCGCAGCCGCCAAGAGCCACACGCTAGCGAGGCATGACGCGAGCCCGCATCGGCGAAGACTCTGCGGCAAG
>CAZNZH010000420.1:0-1966 GCA_964577445.1 uncultured Myxococcales bacterium | reverse complement strand
TAGACCCTATCAGGCGGCCCCGCCCGTCGCCATGGGCACCGGCCGCGTGGTGCACGCCGGCCGCTCGTGCGCTATGCTCTCGCGACCGCGCGGCGGTCCCCACCACGCCGCCGGCCGTCAAGGAGCCTGCTGCATGGCGTCCGACCCGCTCTTGGGCACCGATACGACCGATGCCCGTGCGCTGCTTGGCGCGCTGCTCGACGTGGCTGAGGAGATCGTGCTGCTCGTGCAGCCCGACGGCCGCGTCGTCTGGGCGAGCCCAAGCTGGGAGCGGGTGACGGGCCACCCGGTCGCCGCGATCGTCGGGCAGCCCTTCGACCGGCACATCCCCCAATTCGACCGGCACATCGTCGCGCTCTCCGGCGAGCCGCCCACCGCCCACAACCCCGGCGAGCACTTCTTCATGCGGCACCGCGCGGGGACGCCCATGAACTTCGCCGGGCACGGGCAATGGCTGGACCACGCCGGCAGCCCCCATCACCTGCTGGTGTGGCGCGACGCGTCGCAGGAGGACGCGTACTCGGACGCCATCGTCCTGCTCTCGCAGTCACAGCCCTTTCGCGAGATCCTGACGCCGATCTTGCGCGGCGCCTCCGTTCGGCTGGAGCATGGTCTCTTCTGGGTACAGTCGGTGACCCCCGATGGTCGCCTATCGAGCCTCAGCGCCCCCCACCTGCCCCCGGGCTGGCTGGAGATCGCCGACGGTTTCGGAGCCACCGATCCGGCCGGCCCCACCTGCCTGCCCCCGGCCGGCGAGGCGGTGGCGGTCCGCGACTTCAACGGCGCCCACGCCGCGCACCCCATGGCCGCCAAGTCGCGCGCCCTCGGGGTCGACGCCGTCTGGACCATGCCGATGCGCGGCTCGACCGGCGCGCTGCTCGGGGCCGCCAGCGTCCTGTGTTGCGGCGAGGTGGAGCCGACGCCCAAGCGCTTGGAGATCCTGACGGTCATCGCGGGCGCGGCGTCGCTCTTCGCCGAGCAGGACCGGAATGGCCGGGACCTCCGACGCGACCACAACCGGCTCTCCTTTCACATGGACAACTCGCCGCTCGCCGCGGTGGAGCTCGACCGCGCCTTCCGCGTCGTGCGCTGGTCGCCGAACGCGACGCGCATGCTCGGCTGGCGCATCGAGGAGATCCACGCGCTCGGCAGCGGCGTCATCGGGCTCTTCGCCGCGGAAGACCGGCCCGCGCTCCTGCAGATGGTGGCCTCGCTTCAGGCAGGCACCTCCAAACGCGGCGTCGCGACGGCGCGCATCCGGACCAACGACGGCCGCGTCGTCGAGACCGAGTGGCACATCTCGGCCCTGCGTGAGGGCTCCGGTGACACCGTCTCCTTCATGGCGCTGGGCCAGGACGTCTCCGCGCGCCGTCACCGCGCCGAGCAGCTCCTTCGCACCCAAAAGTGGGAGAGCCTGGGCGTCCTGACAGGCGGAATTGCGCATGATTTCAATAACTTACTTACGGCGATCCTCGGGCACGCGGAGCTGGCCGCGCTGATCCTGCCCGAAGACACCCCCGCCCGCACCCACGTCGAACACGTCCAGTCCGCTTCCGAGCGGGCGTCGCGCCTGATGCAGCAGCTCCTCCACTTCTCCGGCCGCGGGATCCTGCGGGCGGCGCGGCTCGACCTCAACCGCGTGGTCTTGGACATGCCCGATCTGCTGGCCATTCCGCTGTCGAAGGCCGCCGGGATCCGCTACGAGCTGACCCCCGAGCCCCTGGTGGTCGAGGCCGACGAGGAGCAGCTCCGCCAGGTCGTGCTGAGCGTCGTCACCAACGCCTGCGAGGCCCTACCCGGCGACACCGGGGGCACGGTGGTCGTCCGCACCGCGCTGTGCACCCTGGGCGAGGCGGACGTGGCCGATGTGGCCGAGCGCGACGTCCGGCCCGGGCCCTTCGTGATGTTTCAGGTCACCGATGACGGCGTCGGCATGACGCCCGAGGTCCTCGCCCGCGCCTTCGAC
>CAZNZH010000419.1:5065-5566 GCA_964577445.1 uncultured Myxococcales bacterium | reverse complement strand
GCTCCGGCTAGTCCCAGACGAGCTCGTCAGCAGGAAGCCGGTGTAAGTCCGGCACGGTCGCGCCACGGTGAGGGGATGTCCCCAAGTCCGACACTGCGCGACGAGCACGCCGTAGACGACCTGGCGCGCGCAACGCCGGCAGAGGCCATCCGCTCTGAGCCCGCTCTCCCTCATCTTCCTCGCCGCCGCCGCCCTCGGAGCCACACCCCCCGAGCCGGGCGCGGTGGCCGAGCCCGGCGCCGGCTCCGACCACCGAACGCTGGTGCGCGATCCGGGGCCGGGGACGACCCCCTCCTACGTCGTCTCGCGCGACCTGCTCACCGAGCCCGGCGCATCGGTAGGCTCGGTGCTGCGGCGCGTCCCCGGCGTCTGGGTCCTCGATCTCGGCGGGCCCGGCGCCAGCACCCAGGCCGGGGTTCGCGGCGCGAGCGCTGCCCAGGTCCGCGTCTATCTCGACGGCGTCGTGCTGGATCAGGCGGATGGCGGCACCCTGGACCTCTC
>CAZNZH010000419.1:0-5055 GCA_964577445.1 uncultured Myxococcales bacterium | reverse complement strand
GCTGCCGCTCTTTGACGCGCAGCGCCTGGAGCTCTGGCGCAGCCACGCGCCCCTCGGGCGTGAAGGCGGCATCGGCGGGGCGCTCGAGTTGCGCTCGCGCCGGCCCCACGACAGCGAGGCCGAGGCCGCGTTCGAGGCCGGCGCCTTCGGGATGGCGAAGCTCGGCGTCCGCGGCAGCTACGCGGCGGCGAACCACCCCGTCGGCGTCTCGCTGAGCGCCGAGCTCCTCCGCAGCGACGGCGACTTCTCCTGGACCGATGACGGCGGCACCCTCTTCACCACGCGAGACGACGCCACGCGCAGACGCACCAACGGTGACGTGCGTCGCGTCACCGGGCTGCTGTCGGTCCGCGGCGAATCGGGGCCCTGCGAGCTGTCGTTGCTCGCCCACGGCCTCGCTCAGGAGCAGGGCCTGCCTGGCCCCGCGTCCGCGCCCGCGGCCCACGCGCGCTACCAGCGGGCGACCCAGCTCAGCGCGCTGCGGGCTCGGTGCGCTCGCGGCCGGTGGCGGGTCGACGCCAACACCTCGCTCCGGTGGCAGCGCTCCGACAGCGACGATCCCTACGGCGAGCTCACCCAGGTCCCCAGCCACGCGCGCCGCGACGCCCTCGCGCCAGCCGTCGACGTCTCCGGGCGCGTCTCCCTTGTGCCGTGGCTCGATCTCGGGCTTCACGGCGAGCTGCGCCACGAGCGCTACCGCCTGCGCGACAGCCGCCGGCACGGCGTCGATCGCGCCCAGGTCCGAAGCTCCGCCTCGGCCGCGGTCGAGCTGCCGGTGACGGTCTCCGCGCTCCACCTCCGCCTGATCCCGCGGGCCCGCGTCGAGCGCTGGGAGGCCGCCGCCGACGACCCACGCGCCGCGTTCACCTGGCAGGCCGCCGCGGAGTGGACCGGCCTCGCCACGGCAGGCCTGCACGTGCAGGCCGCGGTGGGCACGGCGATCCGCGCGCCATCGCTCTTCGAGCTTCACGGCGACGGCGCGACGATCCTCGCCGCCGAGACCCTGGCGGCCGAGCGCGCGCTGACCGGCTCCGCCTCCATCCGTTACGCGCCGGCCGGCCTGCCCGCGGGCTGGCTGCTGGACATCGAGCTGAGCGCCTTCGCCTCGCGCGTCCACGATCTCATCCAGCTCCGGCGTAACAGCCTCTGGAGCGCCGTGTCCGAAAACGTCGCCGGCGCCCGGCTGCGTGGCGTCGAGTGGAGCGTTCGCGCCGACCTCTTCCACCACCTGCGTCTGCTGTGGGCCCACACGAGCCTCTACACCGAGTCGCGATCCAGCGAGGCGGCGACTGATAAAAAGCAGCTCCCGCTCCGTCCCGGCCAGTCCGATCAAGGGCGCGTCGAGGCCTACCACGCCTTCGTGCGAGGCGCTGAGCTCCGCGTGTTCGCGGACCTGGACCACATCGGCAGCAACACCTATGACGCCGCGGCCTTGGTGCAAGCGCCAGCCCGCGTGACCCTCGGCGCTGGCGTGGGCGCCCGCGTCCCGCTGCCGGGCGTGGTCGGCCCCTCGGCGTCCTTGGACCTGGGCGTGGGCCTGCACAATATCCTCGACAACCGCTCGGTCGACTTGGTCGGCTACCCGCTGCCGGGTCGCGCCTGGTCGGTCCGCATCGCCTGGCTGGAGCGTTTCCCATGAATATGAGTCGACCCCTGGGCCACGTCTGCCTGAGCCTCCTCGCGATGGTCGGGGGCTGCGAGGCCGCCCCGACGCCGAAGACCGCCGGCGTCGCCACCGCGGCCGAAGCGGGCATGGCGGTGGTCTGCAGCGACTACGCCTCCACCGCCATCGCCATCCTCGACCGCGACGCCGAGCGCGTCACGGCTCCGCTGCTCATTCACTCCGGCAGCGCCTCGCCCGGCGTGCTGGTCGCCCTCTCCGGCGACGTCGCCTTGCCCACCGCCCCCGCGGCCGGCGGCCCCGTCCTGCTCCTCGACCGCTTCCCCAACGGCGTGATCACCTGGGTGGACCCGGTCTCGGCGACGGTGATCCGCCAGGTCGACCTCGGCGCCGGCTTCGCGCCCAACATCCGAGACCTCGTCGCGACCACCGGCGCCCGCTGGCTCGTCACCCGCGCCAACCCCAACCGCCAGCCCGACTCCAAGCCCCTGGACCGCGGCGACGACGTGCTGCTCATCGGCGCCGACGGCACCCCCCTCGCGTCGCTGTCCGCCACCGAGCTCGACGGCTTCCCCGGCCGCCCCGACCGCCTCCTGGTGCGCCCCGACGGCGAGGTCTGGGTCAGCCTGAACCGCGCGTCCCTGGACTACACCACCTGGCTCGACGGCATGGTGGGCCGCGTCGGGGTCGGCGCGGGCGACACCCTTCAGTGGCTCGAGCGCGTCGAGTACCCCGGCACGCGCTGCTGCGGTGGGCTGGCCACCGACGGCGCCCGCACCGCCTTGGCCTGCCCCGGCTCCTTCGACACAGCCCTCCACACCGTGGACCCGGCCGGCAGCGCCGTGCTGCTCTTGGACGGCGCGGCGAAGGAGGTCGCCCGCCTGGTGGGGAGCGACCCGCGCGTCGGCGCGGCCATCGGCCAGGACGTCGCCCTGCTGGCCGATGGCCGCGTCGCCCTGGTGGCCCTCGGGGACTTCGACGGCGCCGTGGACCGCGTGCTGGCCTGGGACTCAGCCGGCGACACGGTGACCGAGCTCTACCGGGCGAGCGCCCCCTTCATCATCGCCAGCGTCGCCACAAACGCGTCGGGATCCCTGGTCTTCCCGCTGGCCGACCCCGCCAGACCCGGGGTCTGCGTCATCGACGATGGTCCGGCCGTCTGCGTGCCCGCCTGCGCCGCGACGGGCCTGCTACCGCGGCAGGTCCGGCGCATCACCGGCGCCGATAACCCCCAGCGCCGGCCCTGACCGAGGGCGGGGGCCCGCTCCGCGCTCGTGCGGGCCGCGCTTGCCGCGTCGCCGCGGATTGATATGCTGCCTCGGGCGCCGCCGCCACCCGGCCTCGCATCTCCTCGCCACCCCCTCTCGAAGACGCCCCGGATCCCTCTGAAACTCTTGTCGGGTACAGCCTCCTAGCGTGTCACGCCTCCCCCAAGCGCAGCTCATCGCCGGCCTCGCCGCGATCGTCGGGCCGTCCCGCGTCTCCACGGAGCTGCCGGATCTCGTCGCCTACTCCGCCGACTTCTGGCCCAAGCTGCAAATCTGGAAGATGGGCGGCGAACCGGAGCGCTACCCGCCCGACTGCGTGGTCTGGCCGGGCGACGAAGCCGAAGTCCAAGCCGTCGTCAGCTTCTGCGCCCAGCACACGATCCCGCTGATCCCCTATGGCGGCGGCTCGGGCGTGTGCGGTGGGACCGTGCCGCTGTCCGGGGGCGTCATCGTCGACTTGAAGCGCATCCGCGCCATCACGCGCATCGATCGCGCGTCCCAGTCCGTCACCGCGGGCGGCGGCATCATCGGCCAGCACCTCGAAGATCGCCTCGCCGCCGCCGGCTACACCCTCGGCCACTTCCCGTCATCCATCATGTGCTCGACGCTGGGCGGTTGGCTCGCGACGCGCTCGGGCGGCCAGTTCTCATCGCGCTACGGCAAGGTCGAGGACATGGTCGCCAGCCTGCGCGTCGTCTTGGCGGACGGCTCCGTCCTCGACACGGCCGACCGCAGCGACGGCGACCCGGACTGGACCCAGCTCATCGTGGGCTCGGAGGGTGCGCTCGGCTTCATCACCTCGGCCACCCTCCGCGTCCACCCCAAGCCCGAGTCGCGCTACTTCCGCGGCTTCAAGTTCCACACGCTGCACGACGGGCTGACGGCCATGCGTCTGCTCATGCAGGCGGGCCTCAAGCCGGTGGTCCTGCGCCTCTACGACCCCTTCGACAGCAGGATAGCGCTCGGCAAGAGCGCGTCGGCGGGTGACGACCCGCGCAGTCCGGCTGTCCGTGAGGGGATCGAGCGCATGACCCGCTGGGCCGCGGAACGTCGCGAGTCCGCCCCCCGCGTCGGCCTCGCCCGGCGCTTGCAGCGCGCCGCCGGCCGCAAGGCCATCGCGGCCGCCCTCTCGGTCCCCTCGCTGCTCAATCGGCTCGCCGAGACCGTCCCGTCTCAGTGCTTGCTCATCATCGGCTTCGAGGGCCCCGACGAGGCCGTCCAGCGCTCGGCGTGGCGCTCCCGCCAGATCCTGCTCGACGCCGACGGGATCGACGCGGGCTCGCAGATCGGCGAGACGTGGCTTGAGAAGCGCCACGCGGTCGCCTTCAAGGCGGCCCGCATCTATCAGGCGGGCAGCTTCGTCGACACGATGGAGGTCGCGACGACCTGGGACCGCCTGCCGCGCCTGTACGACTCGGTGCGGCACGCCGTCAGCCCCCACGCCTTCATCATGGCGCACTTCTCCCACGCCTACCGCGAGGGATGTAGCATCTACTTCACCTTCGCGGGCCACCGCCCCACCGCGGAGCGCAGCGCCGCGCTCTACGACACGATCTGGGACGCCGCGCTTCAGGCGGCGCACGCGGCGGGCGGCACCATGAGCCATCACCACGGCGTCGGCGTGTCGAAAAAGCACGCGATGGCGCTTGAGCACGGCGAGATGCTCCGCGTCTGGCGCGCGCTGAAGGACGCGTTGGACCCCCAGGGGATCATGAACCCCGGCAAGCTCTTCCCCGACAACGCCGGGGGGCTGTGATGGGCCCTGAGCTCCGTCCGGTCGGCGTCTTGGACGAGCTGCGGCGTATCCTGCCGACCGAGCAGGTCGCGCCGCACTATGACACCGCGCAGAGCCTGGGCGGCAGCTTCGCGGTCGAACCCGCGACCGACGTCGAGCTGGTCGACCTCATGCGCTGGGCCAACGGGCGCGGCGCCGTCGTCTACACCCGCAACCCTCGGGCGGGCGACGCGGAGCGCTTCGGTCCCAAGCCGCGCATCTACCTGCGCGGGCGCCGCATGGCGCGCATCCTCGACGTGGACATCGTGTCGGGCACGGTCACCGTCCAGTCGGGGATCCCCGTCGCCGAGCTGGCCGAACGCCTCGCTGAGCGCGGCTTCACCACGGTCGCCGTCGACATCGTGGGGCACGGGAAGTCGGACGCGCCGGAG
>CAZNZH010000418.1:0-5577 GCA_964577445.1 uncultured Myxococcales bacterium | reverse complement strand
CGTCGTGCTGCTGGACGAGCACGGTACAGTGCTGGCCGAATACCGGCTCGACGATAGCCTTGCGCATCTTGACCCCGGGAGCGGATCTCTGGGATCTCAGAACCCCGGGAGCGGATCTCGCGCGGTGGGATCCCTCCCGGGGCCTCTCGCTCTGCATTGCCGGCTACTTCATGTGGCGGAATAGCCCGTCGGTCACCACGACGGTGCTGCTGAGGTCTTGCGTCACAAAGGTGCCATTGAAGCTGCCTTCGAAGGTGTCGCCAAACTTTTTCACGGTGATCGTGCAGCTTGAGCCCTCGGGGCCTGGCGCGGGGTTCGCGCGGGTGCCCGCCGAGTAGTTGCTGCCGTTCCAGAAAAAGCCGATGTTTACCTTGCGCCACTCGTTGCCATCGTAGGTCTTGTCACACTCGTAGGTGCCGACCGCGCTGGGTACGGTGTGAATCTGGACTCCGACCGGGTGGCCGGGGCTCGCGCTCGAGCTCGGCCGCGCGTCCATCGCCTGATAGGTCCCGAAGGACTGGTCGCTGCTCAGGTCGTAGCGATAGGTCTGTCCACCGAGGACAAAGGAGGCGCCGTTGTCGCCTGCCGCTAGCGCCGTCCCGCCACCGGTGTCTTCGGACTTTCTGAAGTAGCCGTCGATGACATCGGGCTCACCGGGGAAGCGCACACTGAAGCGACCGGTCACCGTCAACGGCGTGACCGTCAGCACCTCGATGAGACACTCCGCGGCGACCTTCAACGTGCCGCCGCCGCCAAACCCGATGAGCGGCATGACCCCGTTGGGGTCGGTGCGACAGGCGTAGGTCCCGGGCGCCGCCGGGAACGCGCCGATCTTCCAATAGGACAGCGCATCGAAGCCGCTGGAGTCGGTCTTGAATGCCTGAAAGGTGAAGAGCGTGCGCTCCGGGTTGGCGGCGCCCCAGGTGACGTGCGACGCGCCGATCTCGCCCGGGTAGGTGTAGGCCGTCCCAGCGATCGTCCCGGTCGCGCCGTCGAGTGCACCCAGCGCGGTCCCAGCGCCCGACGGGCTGGGGAGGGTTGAGGAGGCGGTGTCTGCCGTGGTGTCCGCGATCGTATCGCCGGTCGTGTCGCCGATCGTGTCGGTCGTGCTGTCCGCGGCCGTGTCGCCGGCGGCGTCTGCGGCCGTGTCGGTCGCGCTGTCTGCGGACGTGTCGGTCGCGCTGTCCGCGGCCGTGTCGGCCACCGTCGTATCGCCGTCGCCGCTGGGCGAGTCGTCGCAGGCCCACAGGGACGGGGCCACCAGTGAGGCGAAGAGGAGCGCACATAGGGCGTGCTTTGGCTGAAGGCGCTTTGACATGGAGTTGTCCTCGGAGATCGAGCGTCTGGGTGCTTGATGTGGAATCGGGGAAGTCGGAGTGCGGTCCAGTCGGATCGGATCGGCACCCCAGGACCGGCGCCATATTGGGATATGGCGCGGGATGTGTCGATGGATTAGAGAGACGAGCCCAAGAGGCGAGCCTTCCGCGACTATGGCGCGCTGGGAAGGGTCTTGATGCGGGTGCGCATGGTGTCGACTCGGGTGGTGGCGGCGGATTTCAGGCGGGTCAGTTCGGCTTGGAAGTTCAGGGTGGGTTGCCATTTGTCGAGGTCCCATTGGGCGGCCTCGGTGATTTTGGGGGCCCAGGCGTCGAGCCAGGTGGTTAGGGTCTTGGCACTTAGGGTGTCTTCCAGGGCGTCTTCGTAGTCTTCGGCGTATCGCTCGCGGTAGGGCTCGATGCTGAAGAGTCTGGGGGAGAAGGCGTCGCTGCCGTGCCAGGATTGGCTGGTGGGTGCCAGGGGTTTGCCGTCCCAATTCTGGGCCCAGGTGGCGTCGGCGTCCCAGGGTATGACTTGGAAGCGGGCGGCTTTGGTGCCGGGGGCGGCTTTGGTGTCGTGGTAGAGGTAGTAGTTCTTGGTGTAGGTGTCGGCGTTCATCGCCAAGGTGCTCACGCGCTGCCAGGTCATGAAGCCGGGGAGGTCCAAGACGGGTTCGAGCTTGGCCTCGAAATCCTTGGCGGTTGCTGGGGTTTTGGAGAGGCGCTCGCGCAGGTCGGCCAGGTCGCTGGGGTCGTCGCCCTGCCCTTCTTTCCACTCGAAGCCCGCCATGGGGTCGGCGTTGGCGGCCCAGTTTGCGGCGTGGGATGACGCCTTGTAGAGATTGCCGTCCGCGTTTAGGCCCTGCCGCTTTAGCCACACGCGGTCGATTCGCTCGATGACCGTGAACAGGCCGTATGGCACTCCGTTGAATGACACGGTGGCGAATGCCACTCTCGGCGCGAGCTCGCCGGAGGCTCGGGTGGCCTGCATCGTCAGGGCGTTTCGCATGAAGGTCGGGTCGATCCAGCTCGCCTGGAGCACCACCCGCCGATGCTCCTCGGGCAGCGGGGCGAAGAGGTCCGTGCGCAGGGGGTCGTCGTCGGGGAAGGTCAGGCGGTAGGACTTCTTCGGGAAGGTGCGCGACGTGCCGCCGTGCAACTCCAATATGACATCGCGGTAGCAGCGGCCCTGGGTCACCACCACGACCGACAGCTCGACCGCGTCGGCCTCTTTGATGTGCGTGTTGAGCCGCTCCAGCTCGCGGGTGTCCACCCGAACCCCGAAGTGCGGCAGCCCAAACGGCGGCGCTGGGGGCACCGCGGCGCAGGGGTCCGGCCGCAGCGAGGCGTCGCCGCTGTCCGGCGAGCCGACGGTGCCGTCCTTCGGCGTCGAATCCGCGACCAGCGCCGCGTCGGCCTCGCCCTCGCGCGGCCCCTCGCAGCCGAGCGCCGCCAGCAGCGCCGCCACCGCCAGCCACCGGGCCCTCACTCACACACCGCCGGCCCGAGGCCGTGCTCGCACTGCGCCGAAAACGCCGCCGGCACCTCGACACAGCCCGCGGCGTCCCAGCTCGGCACTCCCGCCAGATTGCCGTCCACCCCGTCAAACTCCGCGCTGTCCACCATCGAGCAGCTCACCGAGATGGCGCCCGGCTTGGGCTTCATCGTCGCCAGCGGCAGATTCAGCACGTTGGCGCCTGTGTTTCCGACCGCCACCGTGCCCTCCACATACATCTGCCCCTCGTCGGCCCAGTCGTACGAGTCGCCAAAGCGCAGGCCCGTCCCGTTGCCCGTGACCAGGCAGCGCTCCACCCGCACCTCCGGCGCCCCGTAGCCCGCCTCGATGCCCTGGTCGCAGCCGGTCACGACGCTGTCTCGCACCGTCACCACCCCGTCGGTCGACGCGGCGACGCCCTCGTGGGCGAAGCCGTCGATGCGCACCCGCTCGATGAGCACGGTGGCGCCGTTGTGGTCGATGGCGTCGTCCTCACCGGCCGCGAAGACCGAGTCGCGGATGACCGACACCACCGGCGCGCCGCCCTCTTTCGCCGCGTTCAGCAGGTAGATCCCGTCGTTGTCGTCGTCGTCGATCTGCCCGTCGCCGTCGGGGATCTCGACGACGTGGCAGCGCTCCATCACCAGCCGCGCGCGCTCGTGCTCGCCGCCCGTGTCCACCCGCGAGATCAGCACGCCCGTCAGCGCCAGCGCCCCGTCCGTGGTGCCGAAGGCCTTGCCCGGACAGTCGACGATGCCGCCGCCGGACATCGCGAGCTCGGCCGCCCGCACGCGCACCACCGGCTGCGAGCCCGAGTGCCCAAACGCCTTACTGGCCACGCCGCCGCCGCCCGTCAGCCAGGCCTCGCTCAACACCGCCGAGGCCCCGTCGAGCACCCGCAGGCTGCCCCACGACGTGGCCATAGGCGCAAAAAGCACAGGATCCGCCTCGCTCCCCGAGACCTCGAGCCGCCCCAGCACCTCCAGGTCCGCGCCGTCGGCCAAGAACACCCGCGTGCCCGCGCCGACTCGCAGGGTGCTGCCGACCGGCACCGTCGCCGTCGCCCCGATGACCACGTCGGCGCCGCGGCTCCAGCGCAGGTCATCGGAGGCAAGCTCGCCCGAGATCTGACGCTGTGCCCGAGCCGCCGCACCCACCGCCCGCTCGCCCGCGTGGCCCTCCGCCGTCGCGCGCAAGGTCGCCGGCGCCGTCAGGCTGAGCGAGACGCTGCCGCGGCCGTGGTACAGGCGCAGGCTGTGGGTCTGGCCGCCGGCGGTCAGCGTCACGACGCCGTCGAGCGGCGGGCTGGCCAAGCTGACGACGCCGACCGGGACCGCGACGCCGGGCGGGAAGGCCTGGGGCGACTCGATGCGCAGCACGCTGGGGGTCGGGGGTGCTGCGTCGGTGTCCAGGTCGGGGCCGTCGCTTCTGCCCGCGTCCCCATCGCGCTCAGCGTCCAGGTCGGCGCCGCCGTCTCGCCCGAGATCGCCGCCCGCGCCATCGACTGTATCTATTATATAGGGCGCGTCGCTGACCTCGGCCGCGTCACCCCCGGGCGCGCCGCCCCCGCCGCACCCCAGCAGCAGCCCCACGCCGCATGCCAGCGCGAGCGCGAGCGCCCTCACGGTGAACCCGCACGCCACGCGGAGATCGCCGCGCGCAGGCTGGTCCGCCGCGCCGCCGCCTCCGCCGAAAACGCGTCGATGCGCTGGTCGATGGCCGCTCGCACCGTCTCGCACGGCGCGCTCCCGCTGGCCGCTGAGCCGAGCTCCGTCATGGCGCGACACGTCGACTCGTGCTCGAGCAGCGCCATCAGCTCGGCCCGCACCGCGGCCAGCTCGCCGGCGACCCGCGCGGCCGGCAGCTCCACGTCCATCAGGCGCTCGAGCCGCTCGACGTAGCGTGCGTAGAGCGCCGGCGCGGCCCACATGGCGCGGTCCAGGTGGCCCTCGGCGCAGTAGATGAGGCCCGCCGGGTCTTTGAACGCGAACTTGCTGCCGTGGTGGCAGTCGCTGAAGAGGTCGTCGGAGTCCCAGCCGTGGACGCGCCAATACCAGCCGCCGCCTGCGGGCTCGTCGCTGGCGTAGAAGTAGATCTCGTCGACGAAATCGCCGTTTCGGAAGAGGGTCTGGAAGGCGAGCCAGCCCAGATAGGCGTCGAAGTCTAAGGTGGCGTCGAGGGTGGGGCCCAGGATCTCGGGCTGGGTTATGTCGATGAGCCCGGCGATCTCTCGGTATTTGGAGAGCGCGGCGGTGGCGGCGGCGGCGTCTTTGGGCAGCTTGACGTCCTCGGGCTTGTCCTCGGGGTCGAAGCGGCGGCGGACCAGAGCGCGCAAGCCGGCGGTCTGGCGGGGCAGGCTCTCGTCGGGACGGGCCAGGGCCATGTAGACGCCCTGGTCTTCGCCGTCGACCAGCACGCGCACGTAGCGGAAGGCGAGCGGGAAGAGGCCGAGGGGGCCGTAGAGGCGGTTGGCGAGGAGCTGGCGGAAGTAGCCGTCGTCGAGGCAGAGGGAGATGAGGTAGAGCTCGTCGTCGGCGAGGCCGGGGCCGAAGGGGCGGGGGTCGGGGCCGTCGAGTTTGACGCTGAGGGATTTGCGGGCGCAGCCGAGGGAGGACTGGCCGCGGAAGTGGGCGGTGCCGGGCTCGGCGGCGGCGGCGCCGATGGCGAGGTCGATGGCGAAGGGGTCTTCGAGGCGCTTGGCGTTGGCGCGGTCGTAGAGGGGGCGGTCGGCGGGGGCGATGCGGATGGCGATGGTGTCGCCGTAGG
>CAZNZH010000417.1:0-5618 GCA_964577445.1 uncultured Myxococcales bacterium | reverse complement strand
CCCGGCAGGGTGCTTGCCCTTGAACTCCTCGACGCTGACGCGGCCCGGCGCGGACGCCGGCGCCAGCTTCGAGCCGGCCGCCATGCAGAAGTACACCGGCCCGTCGGTCAGCTTCGTCAGCGCCTCGACCCCGGCCCGGATGTCGCCCTCGCGCCCCGCCATCACGACGTCCATGTCCGGTGCGAGCGGGTTGGTGTCCATGGCGTTGACGAAGATGGCGTGGGGCTGCTCGTCGAAGCTCGGCACGCGGCTGAAGGGGCGCGCGCGCAGGCCGGTCCACAGGCCGCTCTCGCTGAGCAGGGCCCGGACCGCGTCGCCGTCCAGCTCCGAGACCGGCCGCCCGGTGTAGCTCTCGAAGGGCTGGAAGTCGCTGTCGTTGGGTTGGCCCGACGCCTCGCTGGCCGTCAGATCGATGACGACCGACTGCAGGGCGCGCTTTTCGCCGCGGTTGACGGCGACGACGGTGCCAGCGCCGGGCGCGGTGAAGACGATCGAGCGCCCCTTGCGATCCTCGAACAGCGCTTGGCCGCGCTTGACCGCATCCCCCGCGACCACCTGCATGCGCGGCCTCATCGTGGGGAAGTCGGCCGCGAGCACGGCGACCCGAGTGACCGGCGCGGCCTCGGCGATGACCTGCTCGGGCTTGCCCGCGATGGGCAGGTCGAGCCCTTTTTTGATGACGCGTACAGCCATGCTCTACCCGGGTGGCGGTGCGACGTTGCGCCCGCCCTTATCCGAGGGGCGGAGCGAGAGCGCAACTGTTGAGTGAAAGTTCAACCGCGGTCAGACCCGTACCTCAAGCCAGAACTGGCGGGCATTCACAAGGACGAACCCACAAGCGGCTGCCCGGAGCGCCCCCTCGCCTGAGCGCGCAGCGTCAGGCCAGGCGGGCGCAAGAGCGTCGACCAGCCGGCGAGGGACGTCACGGGTCCCGGCGGTGAACGCGATGGCACGCGGGGAGCGTTTGAGGATCACACCCAGCCCCCGTCGACGGCCTGGCCGGGGCCGTGGCGCTGCCGGACCTTGGATCCGACCGCCGCAGGGAATACCCTGACGAGCACCTCACAGTCCCGGTCGCCCGGAGCTTCCGGCCCCTCCGGCTCCGGCCAGCCCGCAGGAGTCAGCGCATGCAGTCGCGCACCGCAGCCGACATCATGGACAGCTCCGAGCTGATCCTGACCCCGGAGATCCCCCTCCGCGCGGCGATGCAGTCATTGCTGCGGGCCAACGTGACCGGGGCTCCGGTCATCGACGCCGGCGGGCGGATCTGCGGCATGTTGACCGAGAAGGACTGCCTCGCGGCCGTCCTCCGGCAGGCGATGGAGGGCGCGCCCGGCGCGAGCGTGGGCGACTTCATGACCAGCCCCGCCGAGACCGTGTCGCCGACCACCCAGTTGCTCGACATCACCCAAATCTTTCTGAGCCGCCCGTTCCGCAAGGTCCCGGTCGTCGACGCCGACGGGCGCGTGCTGGGGCAGGTGAGCCGCCGCGACCTCCTGCGCGCCCTCGACTCGGACAAGGACAACCCCTTCCTCTACGGGACGAAGGATCACAGCGCGCAGGAGACCGGCGGCGTCTACTCCGCCATGCAGCGCGCGCTGGGCAAGTCCTGACGCCCCCACGGGCGCCCGGTCGACGCCGCCGCCCCCATCGGGCGCGACCGCGCAGGGGCCGCTGCGGTTGGCGCTGAGGTTGTCGAGCCGGACGGAGAGGCATACGCTCGACCTTGTCCCCGAACCCAGCGAGGCCCCATGCGTGCAATGCAGCATCGTTGCGTCTTCTTGATCTGTGCGGGTGTGCTTGGTCTTGCGCATGTCCCCGGTTGCGCCGGCGGCGGTGATGACGCGCACCCGGGCGTTGATGATATGGCAACGCAGCAGAGCGCCCTGACGCTGAGCTTCTTCCCCCTGGGAACCCCGCCGGTCATCGGGCCCGCCTTCCCCGGCGGCACGGCGGGCTCCGGCACCTGGCCGACGACGACGGGCGCGGCCTCGGACGCGTCGGTCTGCCGTGAGTGCACCTTCACGTCCGGCCCGGATCAGGGCCCGGGCGCCAACGCTCACATGCTGACGCTCCCGGGCCCGCTCTCCGCCAGCCCGGGCGCCGTCGACGTCACGCCGCTCGTCAAGGCCTACGCCCAGTCGCTCTGGGTGGCCGGGACGGAGGCCGGCGGCGGCTCGTCGGGCCACCGCGCGCTCATGATGTCGGCCGTGCCGGCGGTCAACGAGCTCCTGAGCGCCGCCAGCTACAAGGCGAAGCCATGGGGCGTCGTCCAGGACATCTTCGACGGGATGATCGACTTCGTCGAACAGCTCGCCGACCTCCCCGTCGTCGGCCTCCTCGTCAATGGTGCCCTCAGCGATCTCAAAGCCGCCCGCGACAACACCAAACCGACGATCCGCGTGTGGGCCCGCGGGTTCCGGCCGATCGGCGGCCGGTTCAAGGCGGCCGAGTGGCTGCCACCCCAGCCGGTCAAGGCCCCGAACGTCGCCAAGCTGGCCATCTACCACCCCCAGCCCTACGCCCTGGAGGAGATGCGCTTTCGCAGCGCCCGCGCCTATTGCGCCTTTCGCGAGTGCGCCCGGGCCCAGCGGACGACCGGCCTCTACGAAGCGACCTCGGACGCCGCCACGGGCTGGTGGAAGTTCGGCCTCGGAAAATACCGCCTCACCTACCGCGTCGCCGAGCCGCTCCGCTTCGAGGACTCCAGCAGCGCCAACGTGTTCGCCATGCCGATCGAGATCGGCGCCAAGCTCGCCCCGATCTTCGGCCCGCTGCTGCCGGAGTTCCCCGAGGTCGCCCATCCGCTGGTCTGGCTCTCCGGCAGCGCCGAGCTTGCCTCCCTCGAGGACTTCGGTCCCATCGTGATCTCCTGGAAGCGCTCGACCGGCCCGTTCTCGAACATCCCGTTCATCCCCTCGGGCTTCCAAAAGCTCTTCGTCAACGCCCAGCACGCGGACCTCTTCGTCGGCCTGCAGGTCAGCTCCCACCTCGATATCCCCAAGGTCCCCATCTTGCCCCTCGGCGTCGTGGCGGTGAAGGCCAGCGGCTCGATCGATCTGTGCTACGGCGCCCCGCTGCCTTCGAATGACGCCCCCTGCCAGGGGGTCGACGCCCCACTCGACGGCGGCCGGGTGCTCGACAGCAGCCCGAGCCCGGCCTCTGCCCCGGCCCGCAAAGACGCGCTGGATCCCGCCAGCGGCGGCGCCCACGCAGCTCCCGGGCTGGCCTCGGACTCTCCCCTCGCGCCGATCGAGGGCAGCTTCGTCTTCCCCGCGCTTGGCGGCGTCACCTTCAACCTCCCGGGCTGGGCCCCAACCCTCGGCGGCAGCCCCGTCGCCTCGTGGTCCTTCCCAAACCTGCTGCGGAGCATCGGCACCCGGCTCCTCCAAAACGACGACCGCTCGCTGAGCCTCCTCGACCGCGCCAAGGCCCATCTCGCCATCGAGGTCAGCGTCGGCATCACGCTCGGGCCGGTGTCTGCGTCCATCTCCGGCGCCTCGGACCTCACCTTGGACACCCGCATCGTCACCACCCTGCGCGAGCACGTCAGCACGGTGGACAGCGAGGCGCTCGAGCCCCTACCGGTCGCCGTTTGGCGAAACCTCACCGGCCACGCGCTGGTCCCCCAGACCAACGTGGTCGCGATCCCGCAGGCCTCCACGGTGGTCGACTCCAACCCCTTCACCGTGACCGCCGCGCTCTCGGTCGAGATCCCGCTGCTCTTCGACACCATCACGATCCACTGGTCGGAGACGATCTTCAAACTCGACAAAGCGGATTTCGTGGATTTCACGACCGGCGCGCTCGGAGAGGCGGCGCGGCTGCGCGTCGGCATCTTCTCGGACGTCGGCAGCGACTTCATCGAGGAGCTCTTCCCGGCCTCGGGCATCCCCGACATCCGCTCCGTCTACTCGCACCTCCCGGATCCGGCGGGGTCGAGCGACCCGACGCCTTTCGCCTCCTTCCCGCCCGGCGCCGCTGACGGCCTCTACGATTGCCTCTACGAGCCGAGCGAGCCCATCGCCTCCCTGCCCGAGCCCGACCCGCGCGGAGACCCGATCCCGGTCCCGACCGACGCCATGTGCGCCATCGGCTTCGACGTGCTCCCCTTCGGGCCGCTCACCAACGGGTTCCCAGGCGTCGGCGGCGCCCCGTATTTCGCCATCAATCCAGGCATCTGCGCCGACCCGACGTCGCTGACCGATCCCTGGGGCAATCCCCTGAGCTTCGACCACAGCGTCGGCAAGTGCGTGCTGAGTCTGTTGGCGTTCATGTGCGATGGCGAGCACGCCATCGTCCACTGGCAGAGCCCGCTCTACTGGCAGATCTCACGGGTGCTCGAGCCCGACGCCGCGGGGACCGAGACGCACCCCGGCGGCGACTACGACAGCGTCGGGATGCTGCTCGCCGAGTGCGCCAAGAGCATCGGCAACGAAGTCTACGCGCAGACCGGCGACGCGGCCCAAGCCACGGCCTTCGCTGAGGAGGCGACCACCCATCTGCTCTCGCTCCACGCCTGCGCCAGGGACGGGATCCCCATCGGCGAGCCCTGACCGCCACCACCCGCCGGTCGCTCATCGCAGGGCGCCGCCGCAGCTCGAGCCCGCGCCGGCGGTGCAGCCGTAGCAGTGGTCGCCGGTCGCGACCCGGGCGCCCTCGAGGGAGGCGAGGGGGCCGAGAGCCCACAGGGTCCGCGCCGGCCGGCCGGCGTCCGCACCGAGCGGCAGCTCCAGCATCTGGTTGAAGTCGCAGTCGTAGAGGCGGCCGTCCCAGCCGACGCTGAGCAAGCTGCGGCACATCAGGCCGGGTACCGTGGCCGCGTTGAAGTGGTTGACCAAGAGGCTCATGTACGCCTCGTGCTGCCCGGTCCGCTCGAGGAGGTGGGCGAAGCGCTTGATGGGCATGTTGGTGATCGTGAGCAGCCGGCTGAACTCGATCCCGAACAGCTCTCCGAGCTCCCGCCGGTAGGCCGCCTCGAGGCTCGCCTGGGGCGGCGGCAGCGACGGGCCGATGGGGTTATAGACGAGGTCGAGGACCAGCCCGGAGCCGGGGCGTCCGTAGCCGAGCCCATTGAGGAGGCGCAGCGCCTCCACGCTCTTACCGAAGGCGCCCATGCCCCGCTGCGTCTCGACGTTGTCTCGCTGGTAGCACGGGAGGCTCGCGACGACCTCCACCCGCTGCTCGGCCAAAAAACCCGGCAGCTCCTCCATGCCCGGCTCGAAGAGGACCGTGAGGTTACAGCGGTCGATGACGCGCCGTCCGAGACGCCTCGCCTCCGAGACCAGCCAGCGGAAGCTCGGGTTGAGCTCGGGAGCCCCGCCGGTGAGGTCGACGAGCTCGATCCCCGGGTTGTCGGCGAGGAGCTCCACCACCCGAGCCGCGACCGCCCGTGACATGATCTCCGTGCGCTTCGGCCCCGCCTCCACATGGCAGTGATGGCAGGCCATGTTGCACAGCTTGCCCACGTTGACCTGGAGCGTGGTGACCGGGCCGCGCCGCAGGACGCCAGCGCCCGCGGCCCGCAGCGACGCGTCGAACGAAGGCCTGCCGGCCGGGCCCGGCGGCGCGATGGCAGCGGGAGCACGCATCAGCAGCGCCTCCCGTTCCCGGCGGCG
>CAZNZH010000416.1:0-5633 GCA_964577445.1 uncultured Myxococcales bacterium | reverse complement strand
CGCTCGGCCGAGTCGATCACCGAGCGATCCAGGATCGCGGGAGGCTCACTGCCGCCGATGCCCTCGACCGCGTAGCTGCCGTCCGCTCCGAGCGCGCCTGTCTCGACCCAGTCGGCGAGCGCCGACCCGATCGGATCCGCGAGCACCACGCGCGCGCCGGGTCGCTCGCGCCGGAGCACGCGACCGACGCCGGTGATGGTGCCCCCCGTGCCGGCGCCGGCGACGAAGGCGCCGATGCGCCCCTCCGTCTGCTCGAGGATCTCCGCCGCCGTCGTCTCGGCGTGCACCCGGACGTTCGCCGGGTTTCGGAACTGGTCGGCGACAAACCAGCCCCGCTCCGCCGCGAGCCGGCTGGCGACATTGCGAAAGTTCTCGGCACTGCTGGGCGGCGCGTTGGGCGTCACGATGACCTCGGCCCCCAGCGTCGCCAGCGCCACGCGCTTATCCACCGACATCTTCTCGGGCATCACGCACACCAGCCCGTAGCCCCGCGCCGCGGCCACCAGCGCCAGCCCGATGCCCGTGTTGCCCGCGGTCGCCTCGACGATGGTCATCCCACCGCGCAGCACGCCCCGCGCCTCGGCGTCGTCGACGATGGCCAGCGCGATGCGGTCTTTGATCGACCCGCCCGGGTTCAGGTGCTCGCACTTCGCCAAGACAGGCACCGCCAGCCCAGCGCCCACGCGGCTCAGAGCCACCAGCGGCGTCCGCCCGATATGCGCCAACACCCCGCCGTGCCCAGCCCCCGCCCCGCTCACGCCGCCCTCACCCGCCAAACCACTTCTCGTAGAGCTCGCCATACACGCCCGTCTCCCGCAGCTTCAGCAGCGCCTTATTCACCGGCTCCCGCAGCGCACTCCCCGTCGGCAGCGCGATGCCGTAGCTCTGCCGCTCAAACACCGGCCCCACCACGTCGACCACCCCCCGCCCGTCGTGCGCCGCGTAGTACAGCAGCACCGGCGAATCGTAGACGACGGCCTCCAATTTCCCAGCCTCCAGCGCGTCCTGCGCCTCCTCGACGCTCGCGAACTCGCGCCCCTTCACCGCGTGGTCGTAGAGCCACTTCGCCGCCGTGCTGCCCTTCACCGTCCCGACCGGCCGGCCCGGCAGATCATCGGGGCCCGAGATCGAGCCCGCCAACTGCTGCACCGTCAACGCCGTCGTGATGGACGCCGTGAACGCGCTGATGAGCACGATGCCCGCGAACATCCACACGAACGCCACGACGCGCCCGCCCGCGCTCAGCGGCACGCGGTCGCCGTAGCCGACGGTGGTCAGCGTCACCGCGGCCCACCAGATCCCCTCGAACACGCCGCGCGGCCACTGCGGCGGAAAGGCCTTGGGGTTGTTCTTGCGCTCGAAAAACCACACGAGGTGGGCCGCGATCAGGATGATCACCAAGCCAAACCCGAGGGTCTTGAGGATCCCAGGCAAGATGGCCGCCGTGAAAAACGAGCCGCCACTACCTTGCGACGCCACAAGAATCTGTAGCCCGGATTCATAGAACGGAAACGTAAAATCGAGCGTGTCCTCTCGCGACAGCGTAATCGTGATCCCGGCGATGCCCGCGTCGGCATGCCCGCTCCGGACCTCATCGAGCAGCGCCGTCACGCTCTCGGTGCCCTCCCACTCGATCGTGTAGCCCAAATCCTCGGCCACCGCCTCCATCAGATCGATCGAGAACCCCTGCCACCTGCCGTCCCTCTCGTGGGAAAACGGCATGAAGTCCTTGGTCGCCACCCGCAGCGTCCGGATCTCGGGCTGGCCCACCTCCGCCCCCCAACCCGCGGGCGAGATCGCCGTCAGGGCGAGCAGCAACGCCGTCATCGCCTGCCGCCGCCGCCTCATCGTCGTCGCCTCCTCGAGCGCGCCACGGTCTCGCCCGTGCCGGTGTGCGACATGGTGCAACGTGTAGCCGCCACGCGCCACCCGCTCGGGGGCGCTCTGGGCCGGGCGGCCCGCGCGCCGCGGACCCGCTCGCGTGGGGAGGGGGATTCGCGTAACCTTGCGCCATCGTTCACCGTGAGAGCTTCTTCACCGCGTCTCGGATCGGCCATGGCTGCACTGGATCTTGTTCTGGCGGAGTCCGCGCTCTTTTCGTCGCTGGACGCGGCGGCGAAGACCGCTGTCGCGCGCTGCATGAAGGCGCGAAAGCTCGCGGACGGTGAGGCGCTCTTTCGGCACGGGGACGCGGGCGATCACCTCGGCATCGTGCTCCAGGGCGCGCTGGTCGTGTCGTGTCGGGGTGCCGGCGGTGCCGAGGTCGAGGTGGCGCGCCTTGGCCGCGGCGAGCTCTTTGGCGAGATGTCGTGCCTGGACCCGGCGCCGCGGTCGGCGACGGTGGTCGCGCAGGGGCCGGCGCTGGTCGGCACCCTGGACCGGCGGGTGCTGGCGACCTTGCGGGGGAGCGCTCCGAGCGTGGCCGTGCGCATCGTCGACGCCATCGCCCAGGTGTTGACGGCGCGCCTGCGTGAGACCAACGAGCGCATCCGCGTCGCGACCGACGGCGACGCCCCGCGCACCGCGCCGGTCACGCGCACCTCGCCGGCCATGGGCGAGCGGTACCCGAACCCGCTAAATCTCCGCAGCGTCGACGCGCTGGCGGCCTACAGCGACAGCGAGCTGGCGACGCTGGCCCAGGTCGCGCCGCCGCTGGTCTACAGAAGCGGCGAGGTCCTCTGCTACGAGGGCGGGCGCGCCGACGCCTGCTATCTGGTCGCGGGCGGCGAGGTGGAGATCGTCAAGCACCTCGCCCAGGGCCCGCAGGTGCTGGCCACGCTGGGCCGGGGGGCCATGGTCGGCCAGCTCGCGCTGCTGGACGACGCGCCGCGCTCGGCGACCGTGCGCGCCAAGGGGACCACGGGGGTCTTGGCCATTCGCCGCGCCGACTTCCGGCGGCTGCTCGACGCCCACGACAGCCTCGCGCTCAAGCTCCACGAGCAGGTGACCCGCGCCGGCATTCGCCAGCTTCGGCTGGCCGTTGAGAAGGTCACGGCGCTGCTCGCTCCCGCCGCCGCACCACGCCGCGCCGCCCAGCCGGCGCCGCCGCGGACGGCCCGAAGACCCAGCCCGCAGCGACGGAATTGGGAGGGTGAGTCGCGCCCGCCCACCCGAGGCGAGGTCGCCCGCGGCGAGCGCGTGCTGGGAGGCGACTACCTCAGCGCCGCGCTCGGCGAGTGGGGGCTGTCCCTGGCCGATCTCGACCAGGTGCGGGTCGCGAAACCGGACGGCGCGATGAGCGCCGCCGAGCTCAAAGCGCGCCTGAGCAACTAGGGTCGGGGGCCAGCCGCGATTGGGGCGCGCCCGGGCGGCCAGCGCGCGATCGGGCTGCGCTGGAACCGCGAGCCCTCGCCGGGTAGATTCGCGTCTCCCTCACCATCAGGAAGCTGCTGTGCAAACGGAACCGGCGTCTCCGCGGCGGGCGAGCTCGAGCGACCGCGGGCCGGCGCATCCCAGCGAGGACGGCGTGGCGGCGCGGCGGCGGCGCATCTGGGCCGGCCGCCTCCTCGTCGCGCTGATGCTGCTGCCCCAATGCGCCCACACCCAGCAGCCGCGGACCATCATCACCGCCAGCGGCGAGCTCATTCGCCTCGAAGATCGCTCGTACGGCTGCGGCGGCGAGCTCCTCGACGGCCAAGTCCACCGCCAGGCGGCCGGTGGCATCGCGGTCCACCACGAGACCAACCGGGGCCTCCGCGTCGGCGGCAGCGCGGAATACCTCGCCGGGACGCTCCAATCCTACTTCGGCGACTACCCGGTCCGGGGGCGCTCCCCCTACGGCATCGGCTCGCTCGGATTTCGCATCGGCCACAACGCGCCGAACCGTGTGTTCACCTTCGACGCCGGGCTGCGGCTCTACCTGGCCAACCAGCGGCTGCTCTTCCCCATGCCCTGGCTGTGGGTGCGCCTGGGCGACCCCGAGCTGGTCTGGGGTGAGGGGCGCGTGGGCCCCAGCCAGGGCGCCTTCGACCCCGTGATCTTCGGCGGCGGGCTGGGCTTTATCGCCGGCGTCGTGACCGTGCGAGGCGGTTTCGCCCTCGCTGCCCGCCGCTTCATAGGCCAGTTCGAGAGCGACTCCCCAAGCGACCTCGCCGTCTACGCCGACGCCGTCGTCGACCCCGTCGGCTACGTCCACCTGCGATTCAACCCCTCACGCCACTTCAGCTTCGGCATCTACACCGTGCTCGGGAAGTCGCCGAGCGGCCAGTTGACCCTGAGCGTCGCCATCCCGCACGACGACCCCGAGCCGCTGGTCAGCCCGCTGGGCGAGGAACGCCAGCGCGAGTGGGAGCTGCGCCAGGCCGAGTAGCGCCAGCCCGAGATCCAGCCCGGCCCCCGAGTCTGCGCAGGCGGCTGGCGCGCGGGCCGAAGCAGGCGGGGCCGCGGGGGCGCCGGTGGGCGCTACTTCTTGGCCGCCAGGGCCGTGGCGAGGTGGGGGGCGACGACTCTGAAGAGGTCGATGTTGGGGGCGTAGCGGGCGACGAGGCCGCCCAGCGTGGTCAGCACGCGGCCCAGCAGCACGAAGTCGCGGGGGATGCGGACCATGGGGTTTTCGCGGGCGAGCTCCATGGCGCGGCGGAGCTGGTCGGCGGGGTCCAGGGCGGCGGCGCCGCGGGTGGAGGCTTCGCGGAAGGCGTCGAGGAAGATGGCGGCCCAGGCGGTCAGGGCCTCGGGGTCGTCGGTGCGGGCGCGGAAGCCCAGGGCGGACAGGCGCTGGGCGAGGCCGGGGGCGTCGTTGGTGAGCGCGCAGCCGAGGAGTTCCGCCCAGGCGCGGCGCTGGGTGGCGTCGTAGCGCTCGACGCAGCCGAGGTCGAGCAGCACCAGGCGGCCGTCGTCGGTGACCAGGAAGTTGCCGGGGTGGGGGTCGGCGTGGACCAGGCCGATGACGAGGATCTGGCGGACGAAGCAGTCGACCAGCAGCGTCAGGACGCGAGCGGCGGCGTCGGGGGTGGCGGCCTCCAAATAGCGAGATAATTGCTGGCCGTTTGCCAGATCCATGGTGAGGACGCGGGGGGTCGAGAGCGCGTCGTGGACGGCGGGGACGTCGATGCGCGCATCCGACGCGAAGGCGGCGCGCATCTCGCGCAGGCTCTGGGCCTCGGCGGTGTAGTTGAGCTCTTCGCGGACGGCGCGGGCGAGCTCGGCGGTGGTGGTGTCGATGTCGACCATGGGGGCGGCGTCTTTGAGCAGGCTGGCGGCGGCGCGCATGGCCAGGAGGTCGACGTCCACGAGGCGGTCGATGCCGGGGCGCTGGACCTTGACGGCGACGGGCTCGCCGGTGTGCAGCGTCGCGGCGTGGACCTGGGCCAGGGAGGCGGCGGCCAGCGGCTCGGCGGCGAAGGCGGCGAAGACCTCGGTGGGCGGGGCGCCGAGCTCGGCTTCGAGGAGCGCCAAGACCTCGGCGGGGTCGGCCGGGGGGACGCGGTCTTGCAGCGTCGAGAGCTCGGCAATCCAGGCGGCCGGCAGGAGATCGATCTGGCAGGACGCGAACTGGCCGAGCTTCAGCACGGCGCCGCCGAGGTCGCCGGCGAGGCGGCGGGCGCGGGCGGCGGAGGCGGCGGGCAGCGCCTCGAGCGCGAGAGCGGCGGCGGCGGGGTCGAGGTGGCCGGCGCGGGTGGCGAAGATGCGGTAGC
>CAZNZH010000415.1:0-5634 GCA_964577445.1 uncultured Myxococcales bacterium | reverse complement strand
CTACCTCGTCGAGGCTCTGCGTCCAGGCGCCGCCGACCTCGGCCTGCGCTTCGGCGACCAGCGTCTGATAGCCCGAGGGGAGCTGCCCCCCGAGCGGGATGATGGCGTCGGAGCCGCCGACGCTGGCCCGCACGACCTCGAAGTACCCGGCGCTCGCGCAGGCCGTGCCGCCCGCCAACGACGCGTGGTCGCTGCAGACGCGCACGTTGTCGGTCTCGGTGACCAGGCCGCCGACCGTGACGCGGACCTGCTTGGTGTCGGCGATGCCCCACTGCGTCCAGCAGCTACCCTCAAAGCACGCGCCCCCGGGGCACGCCGTGCTCGGCCCGCAAGAGATCCCGCCCAAATAGACAGGGAACACGATGCGGATCGACGGCGCGAAGCTCTCGACCAGGATCGTCTTGGCGAGCTGCGCGCTGTTGCCCGCCGCGTCGGAGACCGTGGCGGTGAGGGTGATGGTGCCCTCGGGATAGGTGATCGTTCCCGAGCCCGCGGGATCTTCGAACGGCGCGACGTACGGGGTCCCGTCGGCGACGTTCGAGGTGACGGTGTGCGTCAGCGGACCCAGGCTCTGCGGTCCCAGGGTGCTATCGGTCCAGGTCAGCATGACCGAGACGACCTGCCCGGCCTCGACGCCGGTGACGCGCAAGTTCAGCGCGTGCTGCATGCCGTCGGCCGCGTTGGCGTTCGCGTCTTGGTTGAAGAGCAGCTTGTCGCCGGCCGGGTTGATGAACGCGAGCAACTTCGGCGCGACGCGGTCGACCGTGACCGTGACGACGTCGCCGGTGACGAGCTGCCCCGCGAGGTCGAGCACCTTGGGCGTGAGCGTGCAGGCGCCGCCGTGGATCAAGAGGACGCTGGCGATGGTGGCTTCGGTTGCGGTGACGGGCTGGGTGTAGGTCTTGTCGCCGGAGGTGGCGACGCAATCCACGCCGAGGGTGGCCGTGCTGCCGTCCTCGGCGTCGGTGGTGACGAGCTTGACAGGGAGCGTGCAATTAGCCGCAGCTCCTAGACATTCGACACTCGCGAGCGTCAGCAGTTGGCCGTCGGTGAGGCCGGAGATCGCCACCGTGGGCTTGGCCGCCTTGTAGGTGACCATCCGAACGCCGCTGGCCCCCTCAGCACCTGAGAACGCGGCCACAGCCTGAATCTCGACGGCCGTGTCAGCGACCAGGGGGACACCTGGGAACGTATAGGTCCCGTCGCCGTTGGCCACCGGGGCGATGGAGCTCACCGCGCCGTCGACGTGCAGGCTGACCGTGGCGCCCGTGAGCGGCGCGCCGCTGGTGGGATCGGTGACGCGCACCTTGATGTCGACCGTGGGCTTGTTCGTCACGACGTTGCCGGTCGGCGAGGTGATCTTCACGACCGGCGCGTTGAGCAGCAGCTCGACGACCTGGGTCAGCGAGGTCTCGTTGCCGAAGGCGTCCGTGCCGACCGCGACGACGTCGTTGAGGCCCGAGCTCAAGGTGACGCGCGCCCAGGCCGCCTTGAAGCTCAAGGGATCCACGGCCTTGCAGCCGAGGGAGTCCTCGTTGACCGTCAGGCAGATCGTCGCGCCCGCGGCCTCGGTCTCCGAGTCCATCCGGTACTCGAAATTCGTTTGATATCCGGGGTTTTGGGCGTCAGGCGCCACATCGGCGTGCTCGGCGACGCTGCCCGGGTCGAGCAGATCGGCGGGCGCGAGACGAACGAGCTTGGGCGCGGTGCGGTCGAGCTGGACGCTGACGGTCGGCTGGCCGGCCAAGTCCGACAGCGCGTTTCCGTAGACGTCGGTGGCGTCGACCTGCAGAAACCACGCCCCGTCGGCGAGGCCGCCGCACGCGGCGTCGAAATCGATGGTCACGGAGACGATCCCGGCCGCGCTCCCCGAGCCTGTCGCCGAGCACACCGCTGGGCCACCCCCCGCGGGGAGCACCGTCACCGAGAGGTCCTGACCGTCGAGCCCGGTCGCGGTGCCGCTGTACGTCACGGTCGCCGAGGTCAGCTTGGCGTTGGCCGCCGGCGCGCTGAGGGCCATGGCTGGGCCCGGGACGCCGATGACCACGGTCACGAGGGCCGAGGTGGCGGGGTTCGGCCCGCTGATGGTGGCGCGGCACTCCGCGTCGTGGCTCAGCGTCGCCACGGGGAGGGCGACGGCGACTTGGACAAGCCCAGCGGCCGGCGGCGCCTCGTCGATGGTGGTGGCACCTACGGGCTCGAACACCCCCGCCGAACCAGCCCCGCGGCAATCCACCGTGACGATCGCGCCGTCGGTGGCGCCGGAAACGGCGACCTGGAAGCTCCCGTCGAAGACGTCGGTGGTCCCGGGGACCTCATCGGCGAGCACTTTGAGCGTGGTGCCGTCGGTGGGCGACTGGATGGTCAGCGCGGGCGTGGTCGCGAAGATGTCCACGGTCACCGCCGCCGAGCCGGTGAGCCCGCACGGGTCGGACGCCGTCACCAGCAGCTCGACCGCGCCGTCACCGACCACGGTCACGCCGTCAAAGGAGAACGAGCCGCCCTGCGGGCTCGTCGTGCCCAGGGAGACGCCGCCAGCGAAGAGCTCCAGAAGCTCCGTGCCGTCGCCCGCGGTCCCCCCGACCAGGCCGGAGACCGTGATCTGCAAGCCATCGTCGGGGTCGCTGTTCTCATCCGCGGCCATGGTGATCGGACCGAGGGCCGGATCGGGGCTCTGGATCTCCAAGGTCGGCGGCACCTGGTCGAAGCGCGCGTCGGCGCTGGCGCTGCCGGTCAGGCCGGGCGAGACCGGGTGCAGGACCTGCGCCACCAACGCGATGTCGGCCTCGGCGGGGTCCTCGCTCTCGCTGACGGTCACCATGAAGGCGGCCTCACCGCCAGCGAGGACCAGCTCCTCAAGGGCGCCCTCCGCGCCGTCCACGGTCGCGGCGAGGGTGGCGCGATCGCACCGCCCGTCGGGGTTGCTCACCACCACGGCGACCTGCAGTCCCGCGGCCTCAGGATCCGCGTCCTCCGAAACGCAGAGCTCGCCCGGGGTCCCGACCGCCAGCGCGATCGTGCAGGGTTCGATGTCGGCGACCACGGTCTTGAACTCGGCTAGCTCGCCGGCCGCGTCCGCCGCGGTGACCGTCACCGTGTAACCGGGCTCGGCGCCGGCGGGGAAGGTCACCCCAGCGAAGGTCACGGCGCCATCGCTGCCGGTGGCCACGAGGGTCGCGGTGACGGGCTCGGCGTCGCCCACGGTCAATGAGACCAAGGTCCCGTCGGGCACGCACTCGGTGTTCACGACCACCGAGAGCTGGAAGCCCTCGCTGGCGAGGTCGTCGGCCGCTTCATCTTCGGGGTAGAGCGTGACAGCCATCTGGCCCTGCCCGAGCATCGATTCGCTGCCATCGAACCAGAAGGTCAGCGTGTGCGGGCCGGTGCAGTCCGCGTCGGTGTCGATGTCGATGTCTCCGTCCGGGCTCACGTCGCCGTCCGGGCTCACGTCGCCGTCCGGGCTCACGTCGCCGTCTGGACCGATCTCGGCGTCGAGCGCGATGTCACCATCGGCGGAGACGTCGCCGTCCACCTGGATGTCGGTGTCCCCGCCGCCATTCTTCGAACCCTCGTCGCCGCAACCCGAGCCGAGTGCGACAAGCGCCACCGTCGCGACGCTGATCACAAGACGCTTCATCACGAATCACCACCTTTGAGGTCGGGGAATGGGCTGCGGTGAGCGCAGTCGGGTGTACCGAGCACCACACGGGCGCACGAGGGCGAACGGGTCCCGCCGGGAGGCGTTCGCGTCGCGTCCCCCGGGTTTGAGGCAGCGCCTCGTCGGGTCGGTTCGTCACCTGTCACGGTCATCTCTGTTGCCACGGGATCGCGCAGTCGATCACCAGGGACACTGCTCGCGCCTGCAAGCCGATTCCCGCCCCACGATCTCCTCGGAGACGTCTGGCGGGCGCGGCCGCTGTCCTCCAAACGTTTCGACTCGGCCGGAACTTGAGTCGTCGTTGGACATCCTACCCTACTCGGCGCGCTGCACAACGCAACGCGAGACCAGCGCCTCCACCATGGCGCGCACGTCGTCGAGGGCGGCCGCCTCCTCGACATCGAAGACCGCGCTGAGCCCGCGGGCCAGCTCGCGGGCGCTGATCCCCGAGCTCCCGGCCGCGACGAGCAGGTCCCAGATTTCTACCGCGGTCGCGTTGTCGAAGCTGTGCATCTGGCCGTCGGGGGCGAGCACGAAACAGAGGGGGCCGACTCGGCGCTCGATGTGGCCCTCCACGACCGCGACGGGATCGTCTGGCGTCAACAAGGACGGAGCCTTCATTGCGGTCCCGAGGTGAGCCCGCTCCCCCGAGCACGGAGGCGCGCTGGAGGCCGGTGTCGAACGGGAGTACTTCCCGCGTCAGTGTCGGGTTGATTCATGCCGAGGACCCTTCTAATGTGTCCCAAGCGAAACGCAAACTTGAAGCGCCCCAGGCGGAGGACGATCGAAGGGTCGGTGTCTGTCGAAGCCCACACTCGTTGGGAGTCGAGGGACACCGCCGGACGACGCCCGCAGGGACGCACCCAGCCCCCGACGACTCGGTGACACCCGACTCGACAGCCCGGAGTGAATGACGATGAGGCCAACAGCCCTCGCGTGTGTAGCCTTCGTAGCCGCCCTCGGTTTCATCGCCTGCGGGAGCGACCCGGCCACGAACGGGTTTCCGGATGTGGTGCGGCCCGACACCGACGCGACCGGGGACGTCAGCCCCGACTCCGACGTCGCGACGGAGTGCACCAAAGCGTCCGAGTGCACCGGGCTGACCCTCGCGACCTGCGAGGAGGCCGCGTGCGTCGACTCGAAGTGTGTGCCGAAGGCCATCCCGAATTGCTGTGAGGCGCCTGCGGACTGCACCGGGCTGACCTTGGGCACCTGCGAGGAGGCCGCGTGCGTCAGCAACCGGTGCGAGGTCAAGGAGATCGAGGACTGCTGCAAGAGCCCGAGCGGCTGTTGCACAAAGCCCTCGGACTGCAAGGACCTCGTGCTGGGCGCCTGCCAGATCCCGGGGTGCTCTGACGGCGTCTGCGTGGCCGACGCCAAGCCGAACTGCTGCGAGACCGCGGCCGATTGCACGGGCGGGGGCGGTGCCTGTGACATCAACGAGTGCGTCGACAACAAGTGCATCCCCTCCAAGAAGCCCGACTGCTGCGCCAGCGACGCGGACTGCGGCGGGCTGGGCGATGGCTGCTGCAACGTCGGCAAGTGTGGCGTGAACAACAAGTGCACGACCGCCGCCAAGGAGGAGTGCTGCCAGGTCAGCGCGGACTGCGACGACGGCAACCCCAACACCATCGACGGGTGCCTGACGGCCTGCGAGGCGTTCGGCTGCGACGTGGTCCCGCCGGTCTGTGAGATCAATAAGGTCTACATGAGCAGGGACTTCGACGACGGCACGCTGCAGGCCCTCAAGCCGAAGGACGGCAACGTCACCGACAAGGTGACGGCCAGCCCGCAGAAGACCGACGCGGTGAGCGCGCCGAACGCCGTGTACTTCGGCGATCCTGCCTGCAACACGTACTTCAACGGCCCGATGGACTCCAAGTGCGTCCCGACGGACCCCTTCGCGAATGGCGGGACCAAGATCGAGCTCGAGTTGGAGACGCCCGAGATCGCGCTCGACGCCGACGCCGGCGCGG
>CAZNZH010000414.1:0-5645 GCA_964577445.1 uncultured Myxococcales bacterium | reverse complement strand
AGATCTCGCCCGAGATGAAGAAGCACCTCGGAGCGCCCAAAGACGACGCGGAGGCGGCGGCCGAGGAGCTCGCGTTCGCGCCGTGCCTGAAAGCGCTGGGCGAGAAGCTCGTCGACAACAAGAAGCTCCAAGAGGACAAGGAGCTCTATGTCCTCGGGGACCGCAAGCTCGACTACGGCAAGGTCTTGCGCGTGATGGCCGCCGTGCGCCAGGCGGGCGTGACCAAGTTCGGGCTGGTGGCTGAGCCGGGCCTCCTGGGCGACTCCACGGTCGAGCGGACCCCCAAGGCGCTCGAGTGAGAGCCCTGGCCGCCGTGTCGGGCCTCACGCTCACCCTCGGCGTTCACGTGGCCCTGGTCACCTTCCTGTACCTGGCGCAGCCCTCCGCGCTCACGGCCGTGTCGGGGGCCGGCGGTCCGCGAGAGCGCGGGTCGGTCGGCTATGGGCTGTGCGGTCTGCAGCGCTGCTCGGCCCCGGAGACCAAGGCGGAGCGGCGCGAACCGGAGCCCGACCCGCCCAACGAGCTCGATGTGCTGGAGGCGGCGCTGATGCCGGCGCTGGGCGCGGTGGAGCCGGACCCCGCCAAGCTGCCGGAGCTTCAGACCTACGAACAGCCCGAGATCATTGAGGACGGCATCAACCTCGACAAAGACAACCCGCCGCCCGACGAGATCAAGAAGAAGGAGTTCGACCCCGAGCCAGCCAAGCGCGACCCCAAGCGCAAGGACAAGAAGCTCGACGACATCCTCAAGGACTTCGACGAGGACGACCCGCGGCGGCGCGCCACCAGCCTCGACCGCATCATCGGGCACACAGAGGGCGAGATCGGCGGTCAGGGCACCGAGGTGCGGGCCGGCAACATGTACGGCATGCAGATGACGCGCGCCCTGCGCAAGGTCTTCGTCGTGCCACCGTTCCTCAGCGACGACGCGCTGAAGAAGCTCCGGATGCGGGTGATCGTCGAGAAGATCTCGGCGTCGGGCGAGATCCTCTCCTACAAGATCGATAAACCCAGCGGAAATCGCGGGTTTGACGACGCGGCCATCGACGCCGTGCGGCAGTTCGTGCCTTCGGAGGGCGGCACCAAGACCTTCCCCGCGCCGGACCCGGACGTGCTGCGCGACCTGAACGCCCGCGGGATCAAGATCGACCTCGACGGTCGCTTCGCCAGCCGATGACGCCGCTCTTGGTCGGCGCCGTGATGGCGACCGCGCTGTTGATGCCCACGGCCGAGCCGCCGTGGTGTGAGACCGGGGCTCAGTGCCCGGCGGCGTCGGTGTGCGTGGGCGGGCTCTGCCGCACCGGCGTCGCGCGCGGCCGCGTCGAGGTGCTCAACCCCAACGCGGTCCCGCCGCCCCTGGCCCTGGGCCGCAGCACCTGGCTCGCCGACGAGGCCGCGCGCGTGGGCGCGCAGTTGCGCGCGGACCTCGACTGGACGGGCTTTTATCGCGTCCTCACGCCGCAGCAGTGGCCGGCGGGCCACGCTGCCGAGGGCGTCAGCCCCTCGGAGATGGACCGCGCCGACTGGCAGGTCGCGGGCGCCTTCCGGGTCGTCCGCGCCTCGCTCTTGCCGACGCCCAGCCCCGAAACCTATCGACTGCGCCTGCGTATTTTTGAGGTCGAGCGCTTCGCCACCGTCGCGCTGCCCGAGGGCGACGTGCTGGTGCGGCCAGGCGGCGCGCGCGCGGCCGTGGCGCGCTTCGTCAACGCGCTGGTCGGCTTGGACACCGGGCGGGCGGGCGTGGTCGGCACGCGCCTGGTGGCCTCGGTCGAGGTCGGGCGCAGCATCAAGGAGATCGCGATCTTCGACACCGACGGCGGCGCCTTCTCGTACGTCACGCGCAACGGCAGCTTGAACCTCAGCCCGACCTTCTCGCCGTCGGGCCAGGTCAGCTACATGTCCTACCGCAGCGGAAACCCCGACTGGGTCGTCGACGGCACCCCGTTTTCGGCGCGCCCCGGCCTGAACGCGGCGGGGGCCTGGTCGCCCGACGGCCGCTTCCTCGCGCTGTCGGTGGCCGAGAGCTCGAACTCCGACGTGGTCATCCTCGACGCCGCCACCGCCGAGCAGGTCGTCCAGGTCACCACACACCGCGGCGCCGACACCTCCCCGGTCTGGTCTCCAGACGGCGGGCGGCTGGCCTGGGTCAGCGACCGCAGCGGCGCCCCGCAGATCTACGTGGGGCGCGTGGGCGCCGACGAAAAAGACGCGCGACGGCTGACCGGGGGCGGCTACAACACGTCGCCGGCCTGGTCGCCGCTCGGTGACACCATCGTCTACGCGCGCCAGGTGAGCGCGTCGGGCTTCGCGCTGATGCGCTACGACTTCGACACCGATCGGACCACGCAGATCAGCGCCCCCGGCGTCAGCGCCGAGAGCCCGGCCTTCTCGCCCGACGGCCGCTACATCGTCTACGCGCAGCGCGCGGCCGGGCGGCCAAGTGAGGTCTGGGTCATGGACGCCGACGGCCGCCGACCGCGCTCGGCCCTCGCACCGGGGCTCGCGCTCTTCGGCCCGGACTGGCAGCCTGCGGCGACCCCGATCGCTCTGGAGGCGACCCCATGACCTGTCTGGCCCGCCCGCTCATCGCGCCCTCGATCCTCTCGGCCGACTTCTCGCGTCTGGGCGAGGAGGTCCGTGCCCTCGAGGCGGCCGGCGCCGACCTCGTCCACGTCGACGTGATGGACGGCCACTTCGTGCCGAACCTCACCATCGGCCCCCTGGTGGTCGAGGCGGTGCGGCGCGTCACCAAGCTGCCGATCGACACCCACCTGATGATCACGAATCCCCAGGATTTCATTGATCAATACGCCGAAGCCGGCAGCGACTGGCTCAGCGTCCACGTCGAGGTCGCCCATCACCTGGACCGGCTGGTCGCGCGCATCCGCGAGGCGGGGGCCAAGCCCGGCGTGGTGCTGAACCCGCACACGCCGCCCGAGAGCCTCGAGTACGTCCTCGACGGCCTGCACCACGTCTTGGTGATGAGCGTGAACCCGGGGTTTGGGGGGCAGCGCTTCATCCCGGCCGTGCTGCCCAAGATCGCCAAGCTGCGCTCGTGGATCGACCAGCGCGGGCTCGAGGTCCGGCTGGAGGTCGACGGCGGCGTCAACCCCGACACCATCCGGCGGATCCGCGAGGCGGGAGCGGACGTCTTCGTGGCCGGCAGCGCGGTGTTCGGCGCCGGCGACTACGGCGCGGCCATCCGCGGGCTGCGCGACGCCGCGGGGTGAGCGTCGCCGCTCGGTGATCCCCGACGGTGGGCCCGCGCGGTGACGCCGGTGCCTTCGTCGGTATACTCGCGGGCATCGAAGCTTCTCGGAGGGGCAGGTGATGTGGCGGGCGATCGGCGTTGGGGCGTTGGGGCTGTGGGTGGTGGCCGCGGTCGGCGCGGGCTCTGACGCGCGGGCTGAGCACGTCTTGGGCGCCGACGCGGCGGGCACTGTGAAGGCGTGGACGGCGAAGCTCGCGGGCGTGAAGGTCAAGCGCATCGAGGTCTCCAAGGCGCGGGTCACCGTCCATGTGGGAGAGGGCTGCTCGCTGATCCTCAGCCGGCCCGACGACGTGGCCTGTCCGGTGGCGCGGTCCGTCGGGAACACTGTCGCTTGCTGGGTGGGTGAGCGCTGCCCGGCGTCAGCGGAGGCCACGGCTGCGCTGGCGGCGGCGGGGCATCTCGCGCTCCCCTGGCTCGACCTGAGCTCCGGCGATCGGCGGGCGGACGGGCCCGAAGACGACGAGCTGGAGCGAGCGCGGAGCACGCTGGCGGCGGCCATGGCCAGCGGGAATCGCGAGGCCGCGCGAGAGACCCTGGCGGCGCTGCTCGCGTCGAAAAAGCCCATGCGCGCCGCCGAGTGGCCGAGCCTCCTCGCGGCCGCGCCGGCGCTGGGCCTGGGGCGCGAGGCCACCGAGATCGCCGCGCGCCCGGAGCTCAGAGAGCTCGGCTGGGTGACGCTGTCGGTGATGCGCGTCGCGCTGCTGCGGGGTCCGCGCCTGGCTTCAGCCGTGGGGCGGGCGATCGTCGACGCCGAGAGCGCCTGCGCGTCGATGGCCATCGCGTCGGCGTGGCTGGCCACCGACCCGGGCTCCGCGGCGGAGCTGGCGGCCGCCGCGCAGGAGGCGAACCCCGACTGTTTCGCGGCCTGGGCGATCCAGGTCGAGGGGTGGACCGGCGCGGGTCACGGCGCGCTGGCCTTGAGCGTCGCCGACTCTGCGCGGGAGCGCTTCGGTGAGGACCCGCGGCTGGACGCGCTCGGTGACGCCGAGCTGCGGGCCCGGCAAGCGCAGGAGGCGGCCGCCGGCGCGCAGGGTGCCGGCCAGCCCTCCGGTGGCGCAGACGCCGCCGCGCCCGGTCCCTGAGCAGGGTCAGCGCAGCGCGACGGCGACGGCCAGCACGGTGACGGCGACGAGCACCAACCAACGCAGCGCGGCGGTGTGGCGCACGGCGAAGCGCACCGCGAGCCGCGCCCCGATGGCGGACGCGAGGCCGAGCGTCAGGCCCGGGACCCAGCGGATCAGCCCTTGCCACCAGAAGATCCCGATGGCCACGGCGGTGAGCGGCAGCACCAGGGCGACCTTCAGCGCGTTGGCGCGGACCAGATCGTGGCGCAGACGCCCGGCGAGGACCGCCAGCAGGATGAAGCCGATGCCGGCCTGGAGAAACCCGGCGTAGAAGCCCGCGGCGGCCAGCTCGAGCAGCGCTTGCGGGCCGGGCTCGCGAGGCGCCTCGTCGGGCGCCGGCGCCAGGATGGAAGGCCGCAGCGCCAAGAGCAGCGCCATCCCGACCAGGGTCGCCAGCAAGATCGGCTCGAGCGTGTGCGACGGCACCTTGGCGGCCGCCAGCGCACCGGCCGCGGCGCCGATCAACATGGGGCCGGCGAGGCGCGCGACCACGCGCGGATCGAGGTGACGCGAGCGGGCAAATGAGTAGCTGGCCGACAGGCTGCCGGACAGCACGCCGATGCGGTTGGTGGCGTTGGCCACCGACGCGTCCAGGCCCGTCAGCATCAGCGCCGGCAGCGTCAGCAGCGAGCCGCCTCCGGCCAAGGTGTTGATGAAGCCCGCCGCGAGCCCGGCGCCCCCGAGCGCCAGCAGCTCGGCGAGCTCGGTCACGCCCTGTGCCGGCGCCCGAAGTCAGCGATGACGTGGGCCACGGCGGCGGTCACGCGCTTGCCTGTGGCGATATCCAGGAACTCGTTGGGCCCGTGCGCGTTGGAGCCCGGCCCGAGCACGCCGGTGATGACGAACTGCGCCTCGGGGAACCTCTCGCCCAGCATGCCCATGAAGGGGATGGAGCCGCCCTCGCCGACGTGGCAGGCGCGCGGCCCGAAGAAGGCCTCGGACGCGTCGTCGATGGCCTTCGAGAGCCAGGGCTCGAGCGGCGGGGCGTGCCAGCCGCCGGCGGGGGGCTCGACGTGGCAGACCACCCGCGCTCCGTAGGGGGGATCGGCCTGTAGGGCCCGCTTGAGCGCGCTGGCGGCCACCGCGGCGTCGGTGGTGGGTGGGGTCCGCAGGGACAGCTTCAGCTTCGTGGTGGGGCGCAGCACGTTGCCCGCGTTGGCGACCGGCGGCAGCCCGTCCGCGCCGGTGATCGACAGGGCAGGGCGCCAGGTTCGGGCGAGTAGCTGCTCGGCGACGTCCTCGCTCACGGC
>CAZNZH010000413.1:0-5647 GCA_964577445.1 uncultured Myxococcales bacterium | reverse complement strand
GAGCTCCCACACCCGGCAGAGGTTTCGCGTGTTGCTGCCGAAGCCCAAGACCTGAAGCGGATCGCCGAGCGCCGCCGTGACCTCGCCCAGCACCACGACCGCCGCCCGCGTCAGGTCGAGGACGCAGCGGTTGTCGATATAGCTCCCCGAGGACAGGCTCACGTCCAGCAGCACCGTGCAGGCGGTGTCGCGCTGGCGCCGGTGGCTCTTTTGGTACACGCGGCCCGGCGCGGGATGACCGGCGGCGCGCAGGCCTTTTTCCTCGATGAACGCTGTGAGATCGAGGTGGTCGCCGTCGAGCTGGCGCTTCACCCGCGAGAGCCGCGTGCGTTCGCGGGCGATGCGGCCGATGAGGCGCTGGGTGGTGCGGCGCTCGCGCGTCGCGACCTTGGCTCCCCACGCCGCGTCGACCGCCCGAAATGGCGCCGGGTAGACCGTCACCCAGTCGCGCAGGTAGCGCCTCCTCTTCGGGTCCCACTCGTCGTAGGGGACGCCCTTCTCGCCGGGCAGCACCCGCTCGACGTCGGGGACACCGCCGCCCAGGTCGATGTCGGCCTGGAGCACGCTGTGGGTGTCTTTTCCGCCGCGGAACACCTCGCGGAGATCGACCTCGGAGAGCGCTTCGAGGTGGTCGTCCAGCTCGTCGTCCCCGTCGACCTTGCGCTTGCCGCCGCGGTAGCTGTCGAGGCACTCGGCCTTCTCGAAGCTGTGGATGGGCATCGGCTCCACCTCTTCGGTCTTCTCGAGCAGGATGCGGCGGACCTCGTCGCGGCTCGGCGCCTGGTGCTCGGTGCCGTCGGGGTTCTCAGCGGCCTCGGCCATGGCGTGGGCGGCTTCGGTCGCGCTCGCCTCGTCGGTCTGCGACAGCGGCCCACCCCAGAGCGGGTGCGGCGCGAAGGTGGCGAGGCGACCCGCGCCCGACTGGCTCAAGGCCGCCAGCGCCTCATCCGCGCTGACCGTCTCGGCACCGGGCTCAGAGATGGCCAGCAGCCACGTCAGCCACCCGCGCTCGCTGGCGGCGAGCTTTTCGAGCTGCGCCCGCTCGCGCAGGCTCCGCTGTGTCAATTCACACACCCCGCCCAGCCGCTCGGCGAAGCCGGGCATGGTGCGGGCGAGCGCGTCCTGGGCGGCCTTGGCGGCCAGCGCGTAGCCGACCTGGGCCTCGAGCGAGCCGCGGGCCAGCCCGGGTGCCGCCTCGTAGCCCTGCCGCGCCATCTCGGCGGTGATGAGGGTGCGCCCGAGGTAGATGTCCACGTTGCCGCCGGGCGTCTCGGCCAGCGCGATGGCGCGCGGCAAGAGCAGCACCGGGCCCAGCACGCCGCCGAGCCCCTCGGACTCGCGCACGCGCATGGGCATCTCGGCGACGAGCTGGGCCACGACCGTCAGCCGCGCAGACAGTGTCTCGAGAAACGCCGCGCGGGCGGCGTCGGGCTCGGCGGGCCCGCCGCGGCCGGTCAGCGCGCGGAGACGCTTGTAGACGTAGCCGAAGAGGCCCTCCTCCCAGCCGAGGAAGCGCTCGACGCCATCGGCGGCGCTCATGGCCCGCTCACATCGCCATGTCGACGAGGTCGCGCAGGGCCGACGCGATCTCCGCGTCGTCGGTCAGCGGCTCGACGATGGACGCGTAGCACGCCTGGCGGGTCGGAAATCCCGCCTGGATGAGCCGGGCGGCGTCGACGAGCAGGCGGGTCGAGGCGCCCTCCGCCAGGCCCAGCTCGCCGAGGCCGCGCAGCTTCTGACCCAACGCCACCAAGCGCTTGACCAGCTTCGGATCCGCGCCCGTCTCGCCGGCGACGATGTGCCGCTCGGTCTCAGCGTCGGGGTATCCCATGGTGTGGCCGACGAAGCGCTGGCGCGTCGAGGGCTTCAGCTCTTTGAGCGCGTGCTGGTAGCCGGGGTTGAAGCTGACGGCCAGCATGAACTCCGGCGGCGCGACCAGGGTCTCGGCGTGGGTCTCGACGTAGAGCGTGCGGCGGTGGTCGGTCAGGGGGTGGAGCACGACGATGACGTCGGCGCGGGCCTCGGCGACCTCATCCAAGTAGAGGATGGCGCCCTCTCGGACCGCGCGGGTCACGGGGCCGTCGAGCCACACGGTGTCGCCGCCGCGGACGAGGTAGCGGCCGAGGAGATCAGCCGCGCTGGTGTCGTCGTGACAGGAGACCGTGACGAGCGGGCGGCCCAGGCGGGCCGCCATGTGCTCGACACAGCGCGACTTGCCACAGCCCGTGGGGCCCTTGAGCATCAGCGGCAGGCCCGCGGCGTAGCACTGCTCGAAGAGCTCGAGCTCGCGACCGACGGGGTGATACCAGGGCAAATCCTGCACGGGGGCCGCCTCGATGCGCGGTCGGGCGCTCACGCCAGGGCGTCGGCGGTGACGGCGGGCGCCTCGCGGGGCTCGGTGTCCATGGCCTCGAGGGTAGGCCAGCCGTGCTTGATGAAGTCGATGATGTAGCAGGTCACGCCGATGGTGAAGAGGGTCGCGGCGAGCACCAGACCGAGGAAGTGCACCTCGAGGGCCTCTTGGACCTCGAGGAAGTCCATGCCGCTCATCCGCTCGAGGTCGACCTGGGCGATGCCGGCCACCGCGAAGGCGCCGGTCATCCCGAGCATCCCGACGTTGGAGGTCCAGAAGGCCCACTGACCCAGCGCGCTCTTGTAGCGGGCGCGGCCGGTCATCTGCGGCAGCGCGTAGCTGATGATCGCCAGCACCAGCAGGGCGTAGGCACCCCAGAAGGCGAGGTGACCGTGCATCGCGGTGATCAGCGTGCCGTGCGTCCACATGTTCACCTGCGGGATGGTGTGGGCCACGCCGAGGAAGCCCGCGCCGACGAAGCTGAGCACGCAGCAGGCCAAGGTCCACTGGAGCGCGATGCCGTTGGGGTGCTGCCGGCCGCCCTTGCGCGCCATGGAGATGCCGTACCAGGCGAAGCCGAGGAAGGCGACGGGCTCCAGCAGCGAGAAGACGCCGCCGACCCAAAGCCAGTAGTTGGGCGTCCCGATGTAATAGTAGTGGTGGCCGGTGCCGAGGATGCCCGAGAGGAAGGTCACGCCGATGATGACGTAGAGCCACTTCTCGATGATCTCGCGGTCGACGCCCGTGAGCTTGATGAGCAAGAAGGCGACGATGCCACCCATGACCAGCTCCCACACGCCTTCGACCCAGAGGTGGACGACCCACCAGCGGTAGTAGGAGTCGAGGACTTGGTTGTCGAAGGCGATCATGCCGGGCAGGTAGAGGAGCGCGGCGGCGACGAGGCCGATGAAGAGCACCATGGACGTGGTGGTGTAGCGCCGGGCCTTGTAGATGGTCATGCCGATATTGAGGATGAAGGCCAGCACGTTGACGACGACGAGGTAGTCGAGGGGGCGCGGGATCTCGAGGAACTTGCGGCCCTCCCACCAGTTGAAGTGAAAGCCGATGATGGCGACGACGCCGACCAGCACGAGGCTGGCCCACTGGACCAGGGCCAGCTTGGGCGACCACAGCTCGCGCTCGCACTCCTCGGGGATGATGTAGTAGGCGGCGCCCATGAAGCCCGAGAGCAGCCACACGACCAGCAGGTTGGTGTGGACCGCGCGGGCGGCGTTGAAGGGGATGTAGTCATGCAGGCCGTCGAGGCCCATGTGGGCGAAGGCCATGATGAAGCCGTAGATGATCTGGAGGCTGAAGAGCAGCATGCAGGTGGCGAAAAAGAGCCACGCGATGCGCTGAGATTTGTACTTCACCGAGCGGCTCCTACTTCTGCGCCATGAGGAAGGTGACGAGCGACGCACGCAGCTCATCGGAGAGATGGAGGTTCGGCATCTTGGTGCCCGGCTTGACCGCCGGAGGATCCCTGAGCCAGAGGTCCATCTGCTCGACGTTGTAGCGGGTCGCGACGCCGTCGAGTGCGGGACCCACGTTGCCGCCGGAGCCGGCGAGCGAGTGGCAGGCGACACACATCGTGTCGAAGTACTCGGGGCGGTTCTTCAACGCGGCCTCGGGGACGGCCGCCCGCGCTACCTGGGGCTTGGAGGCGTCGCCGTAGATGGGATCGGCCGGGAACCCGTTGGTGTCGATGCCCTCGATCCACGTGAAGAAGGCCAGCAGCGAGTCGATCTCGGCCTCGGTGAAGTTGTACTGGATCATCTTGCGGCGGCCCGGGTACATGGCCTGCGGGTCCTTGAGGAAGACCCGAATCCAGGCCGCACCGCGGCGGGTGACCACCTTGGTCAGCTCGGGCGCGTAGTAGCCGCCTTCGCCGAGCAGGGTGTGGCAGCCCATACAGTTGTTGTCCGTCCAGATGTCGTGGCCGTGGATGACGGCCTCGTCCATGAGGTGTTCCTGCGAGCGCGAGGGCACTTCGGCCATCGAGTCCACGGTCAACCAGATGAAAGCACCGCCGCACACCACGGTCCCCGCAAGGAAGAACGCGCGCGCGGCCGACTTCGAAAGCATCGGCAGGTCTCCTCTCCGGCGGGCCGCCGCCGTGATCAGCTCAGGGTGACGACCGGAGGGTCGCCGGGTCGGCGGGGCACTCAGCAAGGGGCGTGCCAGGGCACACAAGCCGGGCGACCCAGAGGGGGCCGAGCCGCCCGGCAGGCCGCAGAACATGGTGGGGCGGCGCGTGGCGGCCACCGAGGCGCGCAGGGGGAGGGATCTCGGGCGGGCGCCCACCTGTGTGATTTCACACAGGTGGGCGCGGGGACCTGTGTGATCGCGGGGGAGCCGGCGCGGGCGCGCGGCGGGGCGCGGGTGGCCGCCGGACTGCCACAGGGTCAGCGCGCGCGGAGGCGGCGCTGGTCCAGGGCGTGGCCCAGGCGAGTCCCCAGCAGGGTGGCGCCCGTCACCAGCACGCGGCCGACGTGGGTGTGGGGGTCTCGGCAGCTCACGGTGAGCAGGGCGCGCAGGCCCCCACCGTCCTCGATGGGGACGACGAGGAGCTGGTCCACCGCCAAAAAGCGCGGGGTGCCGGAGCGGCCGAGGAAGCGCAGGCGGCTGCGCGGCACCTCCACCTGAAGCGGCCGGCCGCGGATGGGCATGAGGCTCGCCAGGGGCGTGTCGGCGAAGCGGATGCTGGCGTTGATCAGCTCATTGGAGAGATCGCCCCGGGCCGCGACCACGCTCCACGCGTCATCGGCCTCTTCGGGCACCATGATCTGCACGGAGTCGCAGCGCAGGTGCTCCCACACGAGGCGGGCCGTCATCTCGATGAGTGAGACGCTGTCGAGGCGTTCGGGGTCCAGGCCGCCCAGGGCCGTGGCGATGGCGCGCAGGGCGCGATCGTCCTCTTCCGCAGGCGGGGACAGGCCCTGGGCCGGCATCGCGTCGAGGGTGGGGAGGCGCCCAAGCCAGCGCGCCTGGGCCGCTTCGAAGGCGGTCGGCGGGCCGCGAAGCTCCGAAACCTGAGGTTTCACCGGCCTGATGATGGCCTCGCGACCGTCCAGGTCGATGACCCGCACGGTGCCGTCCGCGTCCAAGGCGCACAGGGCGTTCCCGATGGCCCACGGGGTCTCCATCTCCTCCAGGCACAAGTGCAGAGCCGCCATCCAATGAGGCGCGTCCGCACTGAAACGCATGGGCGAGCGGCCGCCCGTGCGCTCGGCGAGTAGGATCTGGAATCGGGGCATCACGACGCCTCAGACGGGCGGCTGACGTGGTCTGCCA
>CAZNZH010000412.1:1930-5665 GCA_964577445.1 uncultured Myxococcales bacterium | reverse complement strand
GCCGCGTGGGCGACGAGCCAGGTGCCCAAAAGCGCCGTGGGCGCATGGTAGTGCGAGCCCAGCCACGTCTGGCTCGAGTAGCGCATGGTCACCGCCAGCAGCAGGGCGCTGGCGGCGAAGAGGGCCCACTCGGCGGGCTCGACCTGGCGGCGCAGCAAGAGCCACCCGCCCGAGATCGCTCCGGGCAGCCCGATGCCCCAAAAGAGCGAGACGCGGGCGAGGTCCCAATAGCGTCCGGGGCGCAGCAGATCTCGGGCGGCTGGGAACTTGCTGTCGCCGCCGGAGACCGAGCCGAAGGTCAGGCCGGTGCGCTCGTGGATGTGAGCGGCCCAGACCAGCCACGCGCCGACGACGGCCAGCGCGAGGCTCCACGCGACCCAGGGGGCGACGCGGCGGAGCGCGCGCGGGCGGATGAGCAGCAGCAGCAGGGCCTGGGCGGCGCCGATGTGGAGCGCCGTGGGTTTGGTCAGGCCGGCCAGGGCCGTGGCGACGACCGCGAGGCCGAGCAGGCGGCGGGCGTGGGCCGGGTCGCCGGGCGCTTCGGCGTAGGCGAGGAAGCTGACGAAGGCGAGCGCGGTGAGGAGCAGCGCCAGGCCGTCGGGCTGAACGGAGTTGCCGAGGAAGAGCGCGGCGGGTGACGCCAGGAAGAACGCGGTGGCCAAGCTCGCGGGCCCTGCGCCGAAGCGCCGCCGCAGCGCGCGATGAAGCAGCAGCGCCGTCAGCACCAGCGAGAGCAGCGAGAGGGCGCGCCCGGGCCACTCGGACCGCTCGCCGGTCACGCGCAAGAGCGCGCTCACCGCCGCCGCGTAGACCGGCGCTTCGGACTCGACGGCGTAAGGCCCCGCGCCGCCCCAATCGATCTCGGGCAGCAGCGGGTCGAAGTCCTGGGCGAGGTGGCCCGCCATGGTCTGGGTGTCCGCCTGCCGCCACCCCATCCAGTCGCCGACGAGGGTAGGGGGCCACGCCACCGTGAGCTCGACCGCGATGAAGGCGACGACCAGGGCGGCGGGGACGGCGTGGGTTCGGAGAGGCGGTGGCACGCGGGGTGCTCCGCGGCTTGGGGGGGCCCAGCGAGCGCTCATGACGCCAGGTCCGCGGGGGCGATCGGCGCCTCCGCCCGCAGGTCGCGCTCGAAGGCGCGGCGTTCCCGCCAGGAGACGACGAGGCCGTAGACCGCGGGGATGATGACGAGGGTGAGGATGGTGGAGGTGATGAGTCCCCCTACCATGGGCGCCGCGATGCGCTTCATGACCTGGGCGCCGGTCTCGTCAGCCCCCGCGAACATCACGGGGAGCAGGCCGATGACGGTGGTCGCGACGGTCATCAGCTTGGGCCTCACCCGGTCTACCGCGCCCTGCATGATCGCGAGGTCGAGGGTGGCGCGAAAGAGGGCCGGGGAGAAGGCGCCCGCCTGGCGCATCTGGGCGATGAGCTCCGGGCGCCAGCGCTGCCACGCCTCGTTCAGGTACACGAGCATCACGACGCCGGTCTCGGCGGCGAGCCCGCCGAGGGCGATGAACCCGACATCGACCGCGACCGAACGGTTATAGCCGAGCGCGTACATCAACCAGATGCCGCCTACCAACGCGAACGGGAGCGAGAGCAGCACGATGAGTGTCTCCCACATATTGCGGAAGTGCATGAAGAGCAACAGGATCACGATGGCCAGCGTGATGGGGATGATCATCCTGAGGCGCTTGGCCGCCTCCTGCATGAACTCCCACTGCCCCGACCACACGATGTCCACGGGCTGCTCGGCGCCGATGGTGATGGTGCCGGCCTTTCGCGCGGCGTCCACGGCGGCCATGGCGCGCTCCACGTAGTCCCCGACCGAGATCCTGTTGGTGTCGATGTCCACATAGATCCACGCCGTCTTGCGCGCGCTCTCGCTCTTGATGCCCGGCGGGCCCTTGTGGATGTTCGGCGTCGCGAGCTGCGCCAGCGGGACCTGGGCGCCGGCCGGCGTCGGGACCAGCACCCGCGCCAGGGCCTCGGGGTGGTCGCGCAGCTCGCGGCCATAGCGCAGGTTGACCGGGTAGCGCTCGAGACCCTCAACCGTCTCGGTGACGTTCAGGCCCCCGATGGCCGACATGATGACGTCTTGCACGTCACCCACCGTCATCCCGTGCCGCGCCGCCTCGCCCCGGTTGATGTCGAAATCGTAGTAGTTGCCACCGGTTACACGCTCGGCGTAGACGCTGCGGGTGCCGGGGATGTCGCGCACCACCGCCTCTATTTCCTGGCCGATCCGCGCGAGCTCGCCGAGGTCGGCCCCCATGAGCTTGATGCCCACGGGCGTCTTGATCCCGGTGCTCAGCATGTCGATGCGGGTCTTGATGGGCATCGTCCAAGCGTCGGTGAGGCCGGGGTACTGAATCGCCTCGAGCAGCTCGCCGACGATGTCGTCGGAGGTGACCCCCTCGCGCCACTCCGAGCGCGGCTTCAGCATCACGGTCGTCTCGATCATCGACAGCGGCGCCGGATCCGTCGCGGTCTCGGCGCGCCCGATCTTGCCGAACACGCGCGCGACCTCCGGGTGGGCCTTGATGATGCGGTCGGTCTGCTGAAGGATCTCCTTGGCTTTGGTGATGCTCACCCCGGGCAGCATCGTGGGCATGTAGAGGAGATCGCCCTCATCGATCGGCGGCATGAACTCGGCGCCCAGCCGGCTCGCCGGCCAGGCCGTGATCACCAGCGCCGCACAAGCCGCCGCCACGGTCCACCAGCGCCGCCGGAGCACCCAGGTGATGACGGGCCGGTAGAGCCAGATGAAGAAGCGGCTGAGCGGGTTTTTGCGCTCCGGTCGTATCTTGCCGCGGACGAGGTAGAACATCGCGACCGGGATGATCGTAATCGCCAACACCGCGCTGGAGGCCATCGCGAAGGTCTTGGTGTACGCGAGCGGCGAGAACATCTTGCCCGACTGCCCGCCGAGCGCGAACACCGGGAAAAACGAGACGGTGACGATGAGCAGCGAGTAGAAGAGCGCCGGCCCCACCTCTTTGGAGGCCTCCAGCATGATCTGAAAGCGCGGCTTTCCCCGCGCGAGGTCGTGCTCCAGGTGCTTGTGGGCGTTCTCCACCATGACCACGGAGGCGTCGACCATGACCCCGATCGCGATGGCAATACCGCCGAGTGACATGATATTGGCGTTGATCCCGAGCAAATACATGCCCAACAGGCTGGCCAGCACGCCGATGGGCAGCACGAGAAACGCCACAAACGCGCTGCGCACATGGAGCAGGAAGATGAGCATGATGAGGGCGACGACGATCATCTCTTCGATGAGCTTGCTGGACAGGGTGTCGACGGCGTCCTCGATGAGCTTCGACCGGTCGTAGGTGGTGACCAGCTCGACGTCCTGGCTCTCCAGCGTGGGGCCCAGCTCAGCCAGCTTCGCCTTGACGCGCTCGATGACCGCCAGAGCGTTTTCGCCGAAGCGCGCGATCACGATGCCGCCGACCACCTCGCCTTCGCCGTCGAGCTCGGCGAGGCCACGCCGGATCTCGGGCCCGAGCTGCACCGTGCCCACCTGATGCAGCAAGACAGGCGTGCCGTGTTCGTCGACACCGAGGGGGATGTTTCTCAGGTCATCGAGGCTCTGGATATAGCCGCGCCCGCGCACCATGAACTCGGTCTCTGCGAGCTCCACCACCCGCCCGCCGACATCCATGTTGGACTCGCGGACGGCGTTGCGCACGTCGGCCAGTCGGATGTTGAACGCTCTCAGCCGGC
>CAZNZH010000412.1:0-1920 GCA_964577445.1 uncultured Myxococcales bacterium | reverse complement strand
CGCCGAGCTCGAGCAAGCGCCCGCCCACATCGCTGTTCGACCGCTGAATCGCCTCCTTCACCTTGCGCAGCGGGATGTTGAACGCTCGCAGCCGTCTCGGGTCGACCTCGACCTGGTACTGCTTTACAAAGCCGCCGATGCTGGCGACCTCCGCGACGCCGGGCACCGCGGTGAGCGCGTAGCGGAGGTACCAGTCCTGGATGCTCCGCAGCTCATCGAGGGTCTTGGTGTCACTCTTGAGGGCATATTGGTAGACCCAGCCCACGCCGGTTGCGTCCGGCCCAAGCTGCGGCGTGACACCTTTGGGCAATCGGCTGGAGACGAAGTTCAGGTACTCGAGCACCCGGCTGCGCGCCCAGTAGATGTCGGTCCCGTCCTCAAAGAGCACGTAGACGAAGGACAGGCCGAAAAACGAGTAGCCGCGCACCACCGTCGAGCCGGGCACGCCAAGCATCGAGGTCGACAGCGGGTAGGTGACCTGGTCTTCGACGACCTGAGGCGCCTGGCCCGGGAACTCGGTGAAGATGATGACCTGGGTGTCGGAGACGTCGGGGATCGCGTCCAGGGTGATGTGCTGTGCGGCGTAGACCCCCGCCAGGGCGAGAGCCAGCGTCGCGAGCAGGACGAACCCGCGATTGCGCAGGGACCCCTCGATGATGCGGTGGATCACGGCTGGCCGCCGTGCTGGTGCGGCGCGTCCTCGGTCGGCGCGGCCGCGGGGGGCGGCGGCGTGCCTTCGACGTGCTCGCTGTCCACCTCGTGCTTGCCGAGCACCTCCTTCAGCCGGCTCTCGCTGTCGAGCATGAACTGCCCCTTGACCACCACCTCCTCACCCGCCTCAAGGCCGCTGGTGACCTCCACCCGCCCGTCGAGCTGGCGCCCCAGCGTGACGACGCGCGGCGCGTAGCTGCCCGGCTCGGTCTCCACGAAGACGACATCTCGCACCCCCGTGCGGATGACCGCGGAGTCGTCGATGACCAACCCCTGCTCGCCCAGCGCCGCCTCGAGGTCCACATCGACGAACATCTCGGGCTTCAGCCGGCCCTCGGGGTTCGCCAGCGTGATGCGGGCTCTCACCTCGCGCGTCTTCGCGTCCAGCCACGGAAACACGTACTCGATGGTCCCCTCGACAGGCGGGCCGCCGTCGTAGGGCACATGGACCGTCGCGGCCGACCCGACCGCCACGAATGGGACGTCCATCTCGTAGAAGTGTGCGAACACCCACACCTGCGAGAGATCGGCGATACGGTAGAGCTCCGTGTCCGCGCGCACGAACCGCCCCTCGAGGGCGTTTTTGTGGATCACGACCCCATCGCCGGGCGACTCGATGGTCAGGGTCTGGGCCACCTCGCCGGAGGTCTCGATGCCTTCGATCTGCCGCGGCGAGATGTCCCAGTAACGAAGCCGCTGGCGGGCCGCCTCGAGGGTGACGCGGTCGGCTGGGCTCCCGGTTCGGTCAAACGCTCGCCTCGCGCTCACGAGCTCCTGCTGGGTGGAGATGAGCTGGGGAGAGTCGATGGTGAAGAGCGGGTCGCCTTCCTTGACGGCCTCGCCGGTGAAGTCCACGTGCAGCTCGCGGACCCAGCCTTCGAGCTTGGTCGAGATCACCGTGACGCGGCGCTCGTCGAAGTCGACGTGGCCGAGGGTGCGGATGGTCTTGACCAGGGGCGCAAGGACGGCGGTGTCCGTGCGAATGCCCATGTTTTGGCGCACGCGGCTGTCGATGGAGATGCCGCCCTCGGCCTCGAGCTGATCGCTCTCGCACACCGGCACGAGATCCATGCCCATCGGCGATTTCCCCGGCGACGGGCTGGTGTAGTTCGGGTCCATCGGCGCCTGATACATCAGGATTTCCCGCCCCTTGCAGGCCTGCTCGCCGGTGACTCGCTTTCTGCGCTTGTTGGCCTGGGGCTTCGTCGG
>CAZNZH010000411.1:0-5670 GCA_964577445.1 uncultured Myxococcales bacterium | reverse complement strand
GACGTTGGAGGGGCTGACGTCGCGGTGGATGAGGCCCAGGGGGCGGCCGTCGTCGCCGCTCTCGGCGTGAGCGTAGTCGAGCGCCTCGAGGATGCGGATGAGGACGCCGACGACGACCTCGACGGGCGGCGTGAGGCCGGTGTAGCGGCCCAGGCGCAGCAGGTCGCGCAGATCGCGGCCGTCGACGTGCTCCATGGCGATGAAGGTGGTGCCGTCCTCCTCGCCCATGTCGAGGATCTGGGCGATGCCGGCGTGGCGGAGCTGCACGACCAGGCGGCCTTCGTCGGTAAAACGCTGTACAAACGAGTGGTTATCGGCCAGATGCGGCAGGATCTTCTTGATGACGACCTGCTTCTCGAAGCCGCCCGGGCCGGTGGTGCGCGCGAGGAAGACCTCGCCCATGCCGCCGACGCCGATGCGCTCGAGCAGCTCGTAGCGCCCGATTCGGGCGAGGCTTTGGGGCGCCTGGGTCATGGTCCCGACATGCTCACGGCGGCGGTGGGTCGCGGAGGCGGTGACTCCTCAAGACGCGCGAGTGTACGGCCTATCAGGTGGTGAATCGTCTTACCACGCACCCACATCCACACGTAGTCGGGGCCGGTGAAGCGGCGGACGATGTGGTCGGCGAGGGCGGGCGCTTTTGCGGCGGCGGGGCCGTAGACCTGCCAGGTGGCGGCGAGGGTCTCGCGGTAGGCCTGCCACTCGATGAGCGCCCGGCCGCCGGCGAAGACGACCGGCAGCGGGAACGCGAGGTAGAGCAGCATCATGCCGGGCCACGTGAAGCGCCGGAACTGCGCGATGTGGACGGCTTCGTGGCGCATGATGCAGTAGCGGTCGCCCGCGGGCATGACGTCCCAGCGGTCCGGGACGTAGACGCGGGCGCCGAGCGTGGTGACGAAGCCGTCGAGGAAGCGGGCCTGGCGGCCGCCGGTCACGAGGCGCAGCGCGTGGTCGAGCGCGCGGCTGACGGGGCTTTTGGACTTCCGGATGATGCGGAAGCGGGGGTAGCGGGCTCGCAAGTCGGCGAGCAGCGTCTGGTAGAGCGCCTCGTGGGGGTCGGGCCCGGGTCGTGGCGAGTCCACGTTCACGGGGTGCGCAGGACGTCCAGCATGTCGTAGCGGCCCGGGCGGCGGCCGGGTGCGGCCAGCCAGGCCGCGGCGCGCAGGGCGCCTCGCGCGAAGACGTCGCGGTCGGTGGCGCGGTGGGTGAGGCTTATCTGCTCGCCCGCGCCGAGGTAAAAGACGGTGTGCTCGCCCACGACGTCGCCGCCGCGGACGGTCGCCACGCCGATCTCGCTGTCGGTGCGGGGGCCGATGAGGCCGTTTCGCTCGGCGCGGGCGGCGGTCTCGTAGGTCTGGCCGCGCGACTCCGCGAGGAGCTCGACCAGGCGGCGCGCGGTGCCCGAGGGGGCGTCGACCTTGTGGCGGTGGTGGGCCTCGACGACCTCGAGGTCGAAGCTCGGGCCCAGCATGGACGCCAGCTCGCCGGCGAGCGCGAAGAGCGCGTTGACGCCGACGGAGTAGTTGGGGGCGAAGACCAGCGGCGCGGACCGGGCGGCGGCGTCGACGGCGGCGCGGTCGGCGGGCTCCAGGCCGGTGGTGCCCAGGGCCAGCGGGAGCGCGTGGGCCTGGCAGAACGCGGCCGTGCTGGCGACGCGCTCGCGCACCGAGAAGTCGATGACGCAGTCGATGGCCGCGGGGTCGCAGCGTTCGAGCGGCGCGGTGTCGCGGTCGACGGCGGCGACCACGGTGAGCGCGGGGTCTTCGGCGGCCAGCGCGGCGAGGCGCTGGCCCATGCGGCCGTGCGCGCCGACGATGGCGAGGCGGAGCTCGGGGGGCGGCACTCTCAGGACTCCGCTTCGACCGCGAGGGCGCGCTCGAGGGCGCTTCGGAGCTGCGCCAGGCCAGCGTCGTCGAGCGCGTCCGCGGTCAGCGGCAGGCGCAGGCCGGGGCCCATGTGGCCGCCCAGGGCGAGGGCGCGCTTGACGGGGATGGGGTTGGTCGTGACGAAGAGCGCGCGGAACAGCGGCAGCAGGCGCGCTTGGACGGCGCGGGCGGTGGCGAGGTCGCCCGCCGTCGCCGCCGTGGCCAGGCGCCTCATGGCGCGCGGGACGACGTTGCTGGCGACGCTGATGATGCCGTCGCCGCCGAGCAGCAGCGTGGTGAGGGTCCAGGCGTCGTCGCCCGAGAGCACGCGGAAGCCCGCGGGGGCGCCGTTGATGACCTCCTGGAGGAGATCGAGGTCGCCCGAGGCCTCTTTGATGGCGACGATCTGCGGGTGCTCGGCGAGGCGGAGGATCGTGGCGGCGTTGAGGCGGCACGCGGTGCGGCCGGGGACGTTGTAGAGGACGACCGGCAGGCCGCCCTCGTCGGCGACCGCGCGGAAGTGCGCCAGCAGCGAGGCCTGCGGAGGCTTGTTGTAGTAGGGCGTGACGACCAGGGCGCCGTCCGCGCCGAGGTCGGCGGCGCGGCGGGTGTTGGCGATGGCGGTCTTCGTGGCGTTGCTGCCCGTGCCGGCGAGGACCAACACCTTGCCGCGGGCGACCTCGACGGCGGTGCCGATGAGGCGGGCGTCCTCTTCGTGGCTGAGCGTCGGGGTCTCGCCGGTCGTCCCGCAGGGGACCAGGGCGACGCCGGCCGCGACCTGGCGCTCGCACAGCGCGCGGTAGGCGTCGAAGTCGATGCTGCCGTCGGGCGCGAAGGGCGTGACGAGCGCGGTGAAGACGCCGCGTGGATCAAAGGACATCAGCGGCTCCGCGGGCATCAGCGGCTCCTGTAGCGGCGGATGGCGTCTGTGGCCTCGTCGATGGCGACGCGGACGAAGAGCTCAGGTTCGTTGGGGAGCCACGCCGCAAGCTCGGCCATGGCGTCATCGCTCATGGTGTCGCCCAGAGCGCGGGCGCAAGCTTCGCGGATTTGTGGGTTGGAGTCACTACGAACGCTCGTCAGGGTGTTCACCACCGACTCGCCGAACGCGCGGCCCAGCGAGCGCAAGGCTTCGCGGCGCAGCAGCGTCCCGAGCGCGTTGCCGGTGAAGGCCCGCTCGAAGACGATGCTGGTCAGAAACTGGCGGGAGCGGGTGGTCGGGTAGACCGCGAGGGCCCCGACGGCGCGCTGGCGGGTGGTGGGCGGCATCGTGGGGTCGCCGGCGACCTCGACCAGGAGCTTGTTGATCTCGCGGCCCATGCCGTCGAGGGAGCGCTTGTCGACGCGGAACTCGTCGGACTCAAGCCAGGTGATCAGCGAGCGGCGGACGTCGTCGCGGGTGCGCGGGACGGCGGAGGCGGCCGGCGCCAACAAGGTGACGCAGAAGGCCAGCGCCAAGGCGAGGTGGAGTTTTCGGGCGTTCATCGGGGCTCCTGCGGCGCGTGCAAGGTCGGATTTCGGTGGATGACGTAGAGCTGTTCGGGGCTGAGGATCCCTTGGGTGTTCGCTGCCCAGAACATCAGGTTGTCCGCTCCGCTTCCCTGGCACTCCCAGGGCTCGACCTTCCCGTTCTGATCGGTGTCGACGGTGCATTCGGGGGTGTCGGCGATGGGATCGTGGGTGGCGCCGCTCTGCTCGCTGCTGTGGTAGAGGCCGAGCTGATGGCCCATCTCGTGAGCCAGGGTCACGCCGAGCACCGGGATGGCGGCGGACCTCGAGCCGCCGAAGTAGTCGGCCATGGAGACGATGACGCCGGAGCCGACCACGCCGTGATGGAGCGGCGGGCCGGGGATGGCGCCGGCCTTGGCGATGACGCCTGCCACGCTGACGCCCATGACGAAGTAGAAATCGAGCCCGCGGTTGGTGGCGGGCAGGTCTTGAGAGAGCTTCACGAGTTCGCTGTCCTCGCCGGGCTCGAGCGGCGCGGTGGCCAAGTCGAGGTAGGAATACTTCTGCGCGTCGACGCCGACGACGTCAAAGTATTCCGTGGTGCCGACGGTGATGTCGAAGGCGGCGAGGCGGGCGCGGAGGTCGGTGAGGATCGCCTGGAAGTCGGGGTCGGTGGGGGCTTTGACGGCGCCGAGGTTCTCGTCGAGGCCGACGAACCATAAGTTGAGGTCGATCTCCGAGGTTTTGGGGGCGGGGCGGCGGTTCTCGACGACGCGGAGCCAGACGTGGCTGGGGCCACCGTTGCGAAAGAGCGTCGCGGTCCAGGTGCCGGCTTGGGGCGCGTAGCCGCCGCGGTCGGGGACCTGGACGACCGCGGTGGAGAAGCCGGGGAGGTCGCGCACCTGGTGGCCGAAGGGCTCCGAGACCGCGGCGACCAAGGCGCCGTCAGGGTCGCGGAGCTGCCAGACGGCCAGGTGCTCGTCGGAGCCGTCGGCGTCGATGAGCACGACGTCGAAGCCGGAGACCCCGGCGGAGAGCGTGAAGGTGCGGGGGGCCGAGATCTGGCCGTTGCCGACGGGCACCAGCCCGAGATCGTGGACGATCGCGTCGGCAGACAGCGCGAAGGGGGGCCCGCAGCCCGTGTCGATGAGGCCGTCGCCGTCGTCGTCGAGGCCGTTGCACTCCTCGGTGGGGGCGGCGTCGGTGTCGCCACCGACCTCGGCGTCGAGGCCGGCGTCGCCGTCGATTCCCTCGCTGCCGTCGGGCGAATCGCGGGGTTCTGCGTCGCTGGCGGCGTCCAGGCCAGGGCGAGCGGCGTCCCTCGCGTCGGAGAGCCCGTCGCCATCAACAAAATCGGAGGCGTCGACCGTCGCGTCCGCGCCGCCCGGCAGCTCGCTGCCCGGCCCCTGAGAGCCGCCGACGACCGCGCAAGCCCAGAGGGTCGTTGCGACAGTGATTAGAAGAGCGCGCGCGAGCATAGACCTCCTCGCGGGGGAGGGTAGCAGCCGGGCCGGGCCGACGACAGAATCGAGGGGCCGGCAGGCCGCGGCGGGCCTACTTCTTGCGGTTCTTCTTGCGCTGTTTGGCGGCGGCCTTCGACTTCTGAAGCGTCTTCTTGCGCTGCTCGACCCGGGCGCGCATCTCGGCTGGCGACGGCCCCGCGGCCGGCCCACCACCGGCGCGACGCGTGGCCGCTGACGGCCCGCCGGCCCCCAGACCCTCCATGCCGTCCATGCCGTCGAAGTCCTCGAAGAAGTCCTCCATCTGGCCGCCGCGCAGCTTCTTCAGCATCCCCAACTGCTTGAAGCCGGGCAGGTTGCCCAACAGGCCCGGCTGCTTGCCGACCTGCTTCATCATGTTGCGCATGCCGAAGAAGCGCTGGGTGAGCTCTTTGACCTCTTTGACCGAGGTGCCCGAGCCAGCCGCGATGCGGCGCAGGCGGCTTGGCTGCTTGATGAGCATGTCGGGGTCGTTTCGCTCGGCCTTGGTCATCGACAAGATGACGGACTCGACGCGGACGAGCTGCTTGTCGTTGAGGTCGGCCGGCATCGCGTCGTCGAAAAACGGCATCTTCTCGAAGACGTCCCGTATCGATCCCATCTTCTTGATGGTGCGGATCTGCTCGAGGAAGGTCGTCATGGTGAAGTCGCCGCTGAGGATCTTCCTCGCGTCGGCCTCGGCGGTCTCCTCGTCGACGACCTTCTCGAAGTCCTTGACCAGGCCGATGATGTCGCCGAAGCCCAAGATGCGGCTGGCGAGCCCCTCGGGCCGAAACTCCTCGAGGGCGTCTAGCTTCTCGCCGATGCCGAGGAACTTGATGGGCTTGCCGGTGATCTGGCGCACCGACAGCGCGGCG
>CAZNZH010000410.1:0-5678 GCA_964577445.1 uncultured Myxococcales bacterium | reverse complement strand
AGGCTGCTGATGCCGTGCCAGCGCAGGGCCGCCATGAGCAGGGGGCGGAGCTCGTCGTTGGCGGCCTTGTCGCCCTCGGGGTGGCGGCGGCAGAAGTCGTAGAACGCGATCTCGGCGCTGACCGCGGCGTCCTCGGAGACCGGCAGCAGGTTGCGATCGAAGAGGCTCTCGACGTCGACGAAGGCTTGCAGGGTCTCCACCAGCGGGACCAGGCGCTCCGGCGCGTGCAGCGCGGTGACGTCGATGTCGTCGCCCAGCAGGCGCTCGACGCGCTGCAGCATGTCGGGGGGGACTTCGTAGCCCAAGAGCACAGCGCGGGCGATCTCGCACATCTTGGCGATGGCGGCGTCCGAGCGCTCCGCCGAGAGGGTCTGCAGGCGGCCGAGGCGGGCGGTGTCGCCATCGAAGAGCGGGGCCAGCGCGCGCGGGCCCATCGAGAGCGTCAGCGCGGGCTGGTCGGGGCTGCCGGCGGAGTCGGCGAAGGGCTCGATGATGAGCACCGGCTGGCCCGCCACCACCTGCTGATTCGCGCGGCAGAGCAGCGAGCGGACGATGCCCGCCTCCGGGGCGCGGAGCGGCATCTCCATCTTCATGGCCTCGAGGGTGGCCAGATGAGCGCCGGCCTCCACGCGGTCGCCCTCGGCGACGGCCACATGCACGATCATCGCGGGCGCTGGGGCTTTGACGACGCCGCCGGAGAGCTGCTCGACCTGGTGGGCGCGGCCGTCGACCTCGACGAAGATGCCCGCGCGGCCTTGGCAATAGAGCACATCGTGGCGGACGCCATCGACGCTGATGGTGGCGGCGTGGGGGCCCTCGGGGATGAGCTCGACGGCGACGATGGCCTCGCCGTGGGACACGAAGAAGCGACGCGGGCCGGCGCTGAAGACGCGCAGGGTCATGGGGCGGCCGGCGATGCGCAGGCTGGAGTCGAGGCCGGTCGGGGGCGGCAGGCGGATGGGGATGCCGTCCTGCACCTCGCGGAAGAAGCGGCGCTGCTCGGCGTTCTCCTCGATGGCGTGGTCGATGAGCGCGGCCGCCAGCGCGGCCTCGATGAGGCGGCCGCTGGGCGCCAGCTCGCCGTTGGCGGCGAGTCGGTCGAGCCAGGCCACGTCCGCGGTGCCGTCGCGGACGGGCTCCCGGGCCAAGAGATCCAGCAGGAAGCCCTTGTTGGTCGCGCCGTCCTCGATGACGATCGCCATCTCGCGCAGCGCCCGCGTGAGGCGGGCCAGGGCCTGCTGGCGGGTCGCCCCGTAGGCGATGACCTTGGCCAGCATCGAGTCGAAGGCGCTCGACAGCGCCATCCCCTCGCGGACGCCGCTGTCGACGCGGATGCCAGGGCCCGTGGGCGGCAAAAAGAGGCGCACGATGCCCGGCGCCGGGCGGAACCCGTCGGCGGGATCCTCAGCGTTGACGCGGACCTCGATGGCGTGGCCGCGGGGCGGGCCGCTGGGCGGGATCACGGGGCGGCCCAGCGCGATGTCGATCTGGGCGCGGACGAGATCGAAGCCGCTGACCTCCTCGGTGACGGTGTGCTCGACCTGTAGGCGCGAGTTCATCTCGAGGAAGAAAAAGCAGTCATCGCCTGGCAAATAGAGGAACTCGGCCGTGCCCACGCCCATGTAGCCGGCCAGGGTCGCCAGGCGGATGGCGGCCTGCTGCATCGCCGCGGCGGACCTCGGCGAGACCACCGGCGAGGGCGCCTCCTCGAGCACCTTCTGATGGCGGCGCTGAATCGAGCAGTCGCGCAAGCCCAGGGCGAACACCCCCGAGGCGCTGGCGACGATCTGGACCTCGATGTGGCGCGCGAAGGGGATGAGCCGCTCGATGAAGACGGTCCCCTCGCCGAAGGCTTTGCGAGCCTCGTCGCGCGCCGAGCAGAGCGCGGCCTCGAAGGCGTCGGCCGCGTCGACGCGGCGAATCCCGCGCCCGCCACCGCCCGCCGAGGCCTTGATCATCAGCGGAAAACCGATGCCGGCCGCCAACTTGCGGCGCGCAGCCGGGTCAGTCGCCTCGCCCTCTTCCAAGAGACACCAGGCCGCGACGGGCACGTCGGCCGCCGCGGCCAACCGCTTGGCGGCGACCTTGTCGCCCAGGCGCCGCATCGCGTCAGCCGACGGGCCGAGGAAGGCTATCCCCTCCTGCTCCAGCCGCGCGGCGAACGCGGCGTCCTCGGACAGAAAGCCCCAGCCCGGCCAGACCGCTTCGCAGCGCGCCGCGCGGAGCTCGACCACCATGCGGTCGATGTCGAGATAGGCGCTGCGTGGGCCCTCGGGGCCTGAGACGATGGCCGGGCCGAGGGCGACCGCCTCGTCAGCCATGGCGACGAAGGGCGCGTCGGCGTCGGGGTCGGTGAAGAACGCGACCACGGTGAGCTCGGCTGCGCCCTCGGCCACCGCGTCGCGCGCCGCGCGCAGGAATCGCACGGCGGCCTCGCCGCGGTTGAGCAGACCGACCCGGCGGAATCGCTGTTCTGGCCGACCGGCGCTCATGCTCCTCCCACCCGCGCGCTCAACCGAGCGCGGGCCTGCGGCCACGGTTTATACAGTGTCGGAGGCCGGGGGGCACGCACGCACGTGCGCTGGCGGCGGATTCGTACGCGATCCGCCGCGCCGCGGCCACACGGCGAGCGGGCGAACGCGCGGGACATCGCAGCGAGCCTCGGCTTGGCGTAGTCTCCCACCGCCGCGGGTCGGGCCACCGGCCGCCGCCTGCGGCGCCTCGCCAACCGCCCGGAGATCGCCGTGTCGCGTACCCTGATCGCCTGCCTCGTCCTGCTGCTCTCAGCCTGCGACCCTTCGTCGGATTCCAAGGTGGACGCCACCGCCGACGTCACGGCCGACGTCACGGCTCCGGCCGACGCGGACGCCGACGCGGAGGTCATCGCCGAGCCGCCCCATCCGCCGACGCGCTCCGAGCGTGGGCTCACCGAGGTGCGGTCGATCCTGCACCTCCACTCCGGCTTCAGCCACGACGCCTGCGATGAGGCCTTCGAGAAGAGCGGCGAGACCGAGATCCCCTGGACCTGTGTTCGCCGCATGAAGGCCGCGCTCTGCCGCGAGAAGATCGGCGTCGCCTTCATGACCGACCACCCGTCATTCATGAAGGATCAGCCGTTTCCGGACTTGCTCTACGCCGAGCCCGATGCCGGCGACATCGTGCTCTCCGACGGCGAAGGCACCCCCTGGGGCGTGTCCTTCGCGTGCCCGGCCGGCCAGGGCCTCGACGGTCGAGTCACGCTGGTGGTCGGCTTTGAGGGGACCCACACGATGCCCATCGGCCTGCGCCGCCACTTCACCGACCCGGCCAACTACGGCACCCGCTTCAGCGACAGCACGTCCGACGAGGATCTCCTGGCGCTCACCTCCGCGGTGCGTGCGGCCGGCGGGAGGCTGACCATCGCCCACTCCGAGGAGACCGATCTCTCCTGGCAGACCATCGCCCGGCACGACGTGACGGCGATGGAGCTCTACAACTTCCACGCCAACTTCAACCAGGTGCTCTACGAGGGTGATCTCTTCGGCGCCCTGGCCACCATGGACACCTTCTTGGGCACCGGCCCCGACGCCCCCCCGGCCGATCTCGTCGGCCTGGTGCTGCTCGGCAGCTACCCGGTCGCCGCGCTCAAGAAGTGGCGCCGCGTCTCCGCCGACCGCGGCATCACGGCGACCGTGGGCAGCGACGTCCACGAGAACGTGCTGCTGCCGACCCTGGGCCCCAGCAGCATCTTGGACGAGCTGGCCTTGGACGCCCCCAACGTCGCCAAGGCCCTCGAGGTGGGAGGGCCCATCATCCTCAGCGACGGCGAGCGCATCGACGCCTACGAGCGGATCTTTCGTTGGGTCCAAAACCGCGTGCTCGTCGACGGCGACGCGGACCCGCTCGAGGCGGTGGAGGCCGGCATCGACGCCGGGCGGCTCGTCGTGGTCTTCGAGCTGCTCGGCGATGTCGATGGGGTCGAGCTCTTCGCCGAGCTGGCCGACGGCAGCTTCGCCGAGATGGGCAGCACCGTCCCGGCCGGGTCGACCCTGTGGCTGCGCAGCCCGAACGCGCCGGTCCCCGGCCGCAACGCCACCTGGACCGACGGCAGCGCCGGGGAGTCGAAGTCCAGCTTGGTCCGCACGGTCGGCGAGACGACGGAGACGCTGCTGACGCTGGACGGCCCCGGCGTGTGGCGCTCGGTCGTGCTGGACGCGCCCGGCAGCTACCACCTCGAGGTCACCCTGAAGCCGCGCCACCTCGCCGGGGTGCTCAAGGCGAGCGCGGGCCTGGCCGACGCCGAGTACCGCTGGGTGGAGACCAACGCTATTCGCGTCGCGCCTTGAGCTTGGCGGGGCGCACCAGCGGCAGCCGCGGCACCTCGGAGACGGCCCGGCGCCGCCCGCGACCGGGGTGCTGGCGACCGGACCGCGGCATCGCGCGCACGCCGGGGTCCGGCGGGCACTCGGTGCCGAAGATCGGCAGCCCACCCGCGACCAGCTCAGCGGCGAGCCGCGCCCCGACCACCTTCCCGCCTGTGTTCGTCAGGTGAACCCCGTCGGAGCCGCGCAGCCGCTGCATCTGCCCCTGAGCGTTGCGCTCGCGCCACAGGTAGCGGCCGCCGGCGTCCGTGGTCAGCGGGAACATGTCGACCCACCACGCGGACTCGAGGCCCTCGAGCGCCGCCTCCTGCACGCGCCGCACCCGCCCCATACGCGCCCGCGCCGCCTTGGGGCGACGGTTGGTCGGCGAGAGGAAGTAGACCGGCCGCGTGACGTCCGCGAGCAGGCTGACGATCTCGACGACCCGCGCGGCGTACTCGGCCTCCCACGCCTCGTCGTCCTCGTAGGGGATGCGGCGCTGTTGCGGTGTGTGCGGCATCAACCCCTGCCCGTCGTTGCCTCCGCACATGAAGAACACCACGTCGGGATCGGCCTCCGCGATGAAGGCGGGCGCCTCGGCGAACCAGTCGAAGTAGTCCGGTCTGGCCAGGCCGCTGCCGGAGCGCCCGAACCGGTCCGTGCGGTAGCCGAGGGCCTGTAGCGACCGCTCGAGCTCGCTCCCCAGCGCCCCGTAGATGTTGGAGTCGCCCAAGATGAGCGCCACCGGGCGCTTGTCGCCCTCGGGACAGCCCTCAGGCCCCGCCACCGCAGGCGCCATCAGGGCGGCGAGCGCCAGGATCGGCAAGATCCCCATCAGCCGCAGGGCCGGGCGCCGCGCTCACCGTCGCTGCCGTGCTCGCGAAAGCCCGAGAGCGCCGGCATCTCGCCGGTGCGCGTCCGCCCCATCCGGGCGTCTTCAGCGCGCCGAGCGCGCGCCACCCACCCAGACCTCGTCACGGGCAGCTCAGTGATCTCGAAGGGTGTGTCGACGCGGCGCATGAGGCCTCGGGCTGGGGTTGTGGCGCACACCCTCCTGCCAGCAGCATGGCGCTGCTGGCAGGCTGCTGACAACGCCGCGGCCGCAGCCGTCAGCGCGCGGTGACGGTGGCCTCGAAGGTCTCGCCGCCGACGAGTCGTAGGGCGATGGGGGCGGGGCGGGTGCTGAGCGGCGTGGAGGTGGCTCGCTCGATTCGCAGGGCGTAGGGGAGCTTCTTCTGAAACTCGATGGGGGCGTCGTCGAGCAGCAGGCGGTCGACGGCGCGGATGGTGATGCGCCCGCCCGAGATCAGCCCTGGGAGCCAGACGCCGCCTATGTCC
>CAZNZH010000409.1:0-5682 GCA_964577445.1 uncultured Myxococcales bacterium | reverse complement strand
CAGCGCCCGGCGGGTGGCGGCGGCGTCCAGCTCCACGCCGTCCAAGACGATGCGGTCGCCCGGGAGATCGGGCCCAAAGCGCGCCGTGGTCTCGGTGTATAGACCGTCGAGCGTCAGCGAGAGGCTGGGGACCGCGGGCAGGTTCAGGTCCTCCGGCCCGCGCGCGGGCGCCTTACCCCAGTACTTGACGAGCGCGATGTTGACGCCCGCGCGCGCCGTCACGGCCTTGTCGTAAAGCGGCCTCGTCATGGGGCGATGACCTCCGCGGCGCCGGCGTCGACAAAGACCCGCCCGAGATCGAGCCCGTCCTCCGCCAAGGCGATGACCGCCCCGCCCAGGCCACCGCCGGTCAGCTTGGCGCCGAGGGCTCCGGCTCGCCGCGCCGCGCTCACGAGGGCCTCGAGACCCGCGGTGCTGACGCCGGCCTCGGCGAGGAGCGCGTGGTTGGCGTCCATGGCGCGGCCCAGGGCGGGCCAGTGGGCGGCGACCAAGGCGTCCCGGCTGGCCCGGGCCAGGGCGGCGGCGCGGTCGAGCATCACCGAAAATCGCGAGGTGTTTGCTCGGGAAAAGGCGGTGACTTTGGCGATGGCGACGCTGGTGGCGGTGCGCTCGGGCGAGAGCGCGACCCACAGGCACGGCAGCGGTGCGCCGCGCAGGATCTCGGGCTGGTGTCCCCCGATGAGCCAGACCGGGGCGCCGTAGGTCGCGACGGCGCCGTCGATGCCGCTGGGGCTGCCGTGGGCCAGGGTCTCCAGGCCGTGGGCGCGGGCGCGGACGGACTCGTCGTTTAGCGCCGGATCCAGGGCGCGGACCAGGGCGACGGCGACGGCCGCCGAGCCGCCGAGGCCGGCGCCGACGGGGAGATCCGAGCGCACCGAGAGGCTGAGCGCGGCGGGGTCTTCGCCCAGCTCGGCGAGCATGCGGCGCAGGTGCGGCGCGACGGCGGCGGGCACGTCCCAGGGCCCGGGCGAGCGGGCCGCGCGCACCTCGACCTGGCGCGAGCGCAGCGGCACCGCGAGGGCTGGCGCGCCGTGGACGACGAAGTGCTCACCGGCGACGATGACCTTGCCGGAGGCGCGCCCGACGCTCACGGGGCCGCCGCGCTTGGAGGCGCCGCGACCTCAGCGACGCGCCCGCGCAGCTCGCGGGGGGTGCGGGCGCCGGTGACGAAGCAGAGGATGCGCAGGGTGTGGGTGAGCGTGTCGATGGCCTCGAGCAGCGCGCCGAGGCCCACGCTGGCGGCCTTCAAAAACGGCAGCGCCGCGGCGACGGCGTCGGCCGCGAGGTCGAGGCAGGTGGCCATCTCGACGGCCGTGCGCAGGCCGCCCGACGCGATGACCGTGCGCTCGCCAAAAGCCGCCCGGCAGGCCTGCACGCTGTCGGCGGTCGACACGCCGAAGCCCGCCAGCGCCATCCCGGCGGCGTAGGCGCGCGGGTCGCCCTGGCGCAGCGCCTCGATCCGCGCCCAGCTCGTGCCGCCGACCCCCGCGGTCTCGACGCCCGCGAGCTTCAGCGAGGCCAGGAGCGCCGCGGTCTCGGGGCCGATGCCGGCGCCGACCTCCTTGACGAAGACCGGGACCGGGAGGTGCTCGAGTGCGGCGGCGATGCGCGCGGCCAACCCACCAAACTGCGTGTCGCCATCAGGCTGAATGGCCTCTTGGAGCGGGTTGAGGTGCAGGTTGAGCGCGTCGGCGCCGAGCCGCTCGACCAGGCGCGCGGCGTCGGGACCGCTGACGCCGCGGTTGAGCTGGACCGCCCCGAGGTTCCCGAAGAGCAGAATATCCGGTGCAATATCGCGGACTTGAAAGCTCGAAAGCGACTCGGGGCGCTCGAGGACGATGCGCGCGGAGCCCAGGGCCAGGCCAACGCCGCGGAGCTGAGCGCCCTCGGCCAGCACGCGGTTGATGCGGCGCGCCTCGTCGGTCCCGCCGGTCATCGCGCCGATGATCAGCGGGGCGCTGAGCACCTTCCCGGCGATGGTGGTGCGGAGATCGACCGCGTCGAGATCGAGCTCGGGCAGCGCGCGGTAGGCGAGCCGAAAGCGCTCCAACCCCGTGCTGCCGCCCGATTCGACGTCGGCGTCGCGGCAGAGATCGAGGTGCTCGGTCTTCCTGGCGGCGATGTCCGGCGGCGCGCCTGAGCCGGGCGGCAGATCTCGGGCGGGCGTGCGGTCGCGCGTGCTCATGGCCTCTGGTTAGTGCGGGGCCGTCTGGCGGTCAAGCGGCGGACGCGCGAGGGCGGCGGGTCTGGCTGGCCGACCGATGGGCGCCCGGGCCGAGGCGTCGCGCGCGCGGCTCGGGCGTTTTGGGCTGGCATCCCGGCGTGGGGCGTGGGAAAAGCCTGCGTCGTGAACAGACTACCGCTCATCATCATCGACGAGATCATGCTGCCGGGCACCACCACCGAGGTGGGGTTGGACGACGCCGAGGCGCAGGCGCTGTTGGCGCGCGGCGCCGGCGAGGCGGGGACCACCGTCGCCGTGGCCTGCCGCATCCCGGGCTTGCCGGCGCCGACCCGCGCGGAGCAGCGCGCTTCCGGGTCGCCGGGGCCGCTGGTGGAGGCCGTGCTCATCGGCATGGGCATCGTGGCGCCCGCCGACGAGTACGAGCCGACGCCGCGGCTGCTGCTCGAGCGCGTCACCCGCGCGCGCTTGGGCGAGGTCACGGCGAAGGGCGAAGGCTTCGAGGCCGCCGTGACGCCCTGGCCGGTGACGCGGGGGGACAGCGACGCGGCCTTCGCCAAGACCCTGGGCGCCCGCTTTTTCCGGGCGCTGCTGGCGGCGCGGGCCGAGGGCGAGCCGGGCGGGCGCGAGCAGGTGGAGAAGCCCGTCTTGGAGCTCGTGGGCACGGCGGACCCGGTAGAGGCGCTGTTTTTGATGGCGGACTACCTGTTCAACGAGCCGACCGCGCGAAAGCACGTGCTGCTGTCGGTGGGGAGTCACACGGTCGCCGGCTGGGTGGGCTCGATGCTGGACGCCATCGAGGCCGGGCAGCCCGCGGGGTCCGGGGCGATCCGCAAGGGGATCGAGGGGTGGCTCGGGGACGCCTCGCGGCAAGGGCTGGGGGGGCTGGCGGAGACCGCCACCGTGCTCGCCGCCCTGGCGCCGCTGTGCGAGCCCAGCGAGGAGCTCTTGGCGGAGACCGCCGCGGTCGTCGAGGCGGCGAAGGCCCTGCAAGGGCGCTTTGACCGGCTGGCGGAGCGCCTGCTCAAGCCGCCCAAGCGAAAGCCGCGCGCTTCGGCGTGATCGGGCGGCTCAGGCCTGCGGGGCGCGCACCAGCGACAGGGCCTCTTCGACCCAGGCGACGCGGCGCATGCCGCAGAGCGCGGCGGTGACGCCGGGGCGCGTGGCGGCGAAGGCCAGCGCGCGGCGGGCCAGGGGGCCTGAGCGGAGCTGGGGAGCCAGCGCGTCGTCCAGGGGCTGAGCGAGGGCCTCGAGCCGGGCGGCGTCGCGGGTCGCCAGCGCCGCGCGGGCGCTCTGGGTCAGGGCGTCGAAGGCGGCCAGGTACTCGCCGCGCCACCGCGCCACGGCGGCCTCGTGGGGGGCGTCGCGGGCGCTCACCGCGCCTAGCGCCGCCTCGGTGCGCGGGCGGGCGTAGCGGGCGAGGAAGTCGTCGAAGTCCAGGGCCGTCGGGAGCCGGCGCAGGGCGTCGGGCAGCTCGCGAGACCAGCGCGGGAACGCGTCTTTTTCTGAGGTGGCGACTGCGTCTTCGAGGCGGCGCAGCCGCGCGCGGGCCTCTGGGAACGGCTCGGCGCCACCGGCGCCCGCGGGCGCAGCCAGGCGCACCAGCGCCCCGTCGATCACCGCGTTCAAGGGCCGGTTGGCCAAAAACCCGAGGCCGTGGCGCGCGCAGGCGGCCGCGGCCTCCGCGCCGCGGGTCTCCATGAAGTTCAGCGGGGCCTGCATCACGGCGAGGTGGTGTGGGCCTTGGCCCAGAGCCGCGGCGGCGGCCTCGGCCGCGCGCACGAAGACGTCCACGCTGGTCTGGTTCGGCTCACGGATGTCGGCACCCAGCGTATTGGACGAGACGCCGTACCAGCCGATGACGCCCTGGCCGACCAGCGCCTCCAGCGTACCGAACGCCCGCTCGACCGTGCGGTCAAAGGCCGCCCGCCGCACCCCGTCGCTCTCAGCGCGGAGCGCGTCCGGCCCCGGCGAGAGCAAGTACTCCGGGTTGTGCAGCAGCACGACGTCCAGGGTCTCGACGCCGAGGCGCTCGCGGGAGACCGCCACCGCGTGGCGAATCAGCGACGGCGAAAACCCGTGGGCGTGCTCGTCGGAGAGTGAGGCGATCGCTGGCGAATCGGGGTGCTCCGTCCGCCGGAGCCAGCCCAGCAGCTCGCCCTGCCAGTAGCCCATCTTCGTGACTAAGATGACGCCATCGCGGCTCAGCGTCCCGAGGTCGATGCCCCGGCGAAGGGCCGCCCCAATGGCGCGCTCGGCCCCGCCAAGCCCGTAGTTCACGGCCGTGTCGACCAGACGCACGCCGCCCGCGAGGGCCAGATCGAGCGCGGCGGCGTGCTCGGGGTTGGCCTCATCGACGCGGTAGGTGCCGAAGCCGACGGCCGCCGCGTAGAGCCCCGTCGGCCCCAGCGCCCGCACCCACGGAGCGCCGATCCCCGCGGCGTCCAGCGCGGCCCGGGTCCCTGCGGCGGTGGCTCGGCCGGCGATCGGCATGATGGCTCCCTGAAGTCCGCCACCAGGGTGCGCTGACCGCCGGGCGCGAGCAACCTCTCACCGCTGCCTGAACACGGTGGCGCCCCCGACGCCGCGGTGGGCGCCGCCGCGCGGGGTCGCGTGACGGCAGGGCGCTCATGGGCTAGATCCTCAGCCCATGGCTACCCAAGACAGCGCCGTCGACCTCCGTGCCTGGGAATCCGCCCTGGCGGAGCTGGCCTCGCCCGCCGCCCGCGAGCTGGTGGGCGCCCTGGGCGAGCGGGGGGTCAAGCGCCGCTACGTCGAGGTGAGCGCTCAGGCGGGCTCGGTCCGGCATCAGGCGCACCTGGCCGGCGCTCGCGGGCCTTTTCGCACCGGGCTACAGCACCTGGTCGACGCGGGGCTCGACCCGGTGCACCGCTGGATGCTCCGCTGGATGCTGGGGCGCTGGCCGCGGGGGATGATCACCGCGTCGGTGCCGCTCGAGGCCGCGACGGCGGAGTTCGAGCTGGGGATCTTGGCGCCGCTGACACCCACCCGCATCGCGCTGAGCGAGGGGCCCCTGCCCTTCCCTGCCGAGTCGGTCGTGCACTTTCGCGACGTCCACGACGCGACGGCCGCCATGGGGCTCACCGGCTGCCGGGTGCTCTGCTACGGCGGCGGCCCGACGGCGCTGGCGGGGCGCTGGCCGCTGGCTCTCTCCAACCTGGTCGCCGTGGCGCGCTGCATGGGGCTCGGCGAGATCGCCCGAGATCTCGCCGTCCCGGTCCTGCGCGATCTGGCGGGCGACGCCCCGGACGGCGGCGCGCCGGTCGTCGAGGTCCGCTGGGCGCCCGAGCCGACCGAGGGCTTCGCGGTGGAGGTCGGCCCGCTGCCGACCGCGCGCCTGTTGGGCTTGGTGCGAGCGGCCATCGACGACGACGCGGCCGACGCCGTGCGGGCCGTCGCCCAGACCTTCAAACAGCCCATCGTCGCCCGGGCGCGCCTCAGCTTCACCAGAGACGGCCTCCAGGCCGCCGGCGCGCTCT
>CAZNZH010000408.1:0-5685 GCA_964577445.1 uncultured Myxococcales bacterium | reverse complement strand
CAGCCACCCGCATGCCGAGCAAGCCGCTGACCTGCCAGTAGACGCGCCTGCGAGGCGCCGCGAGGCGTCTGCGAGCCGTCTATTAGCCAAGCGCCATCAGTGAAAATCGCGGCTGCGGCTGCGCTCCGCCCGCAGCGGCAGGGTCGGCCGCCACAGGTGGTCGGCGATGAGGTGCACCACGCCGTGCTGCGCCTGCACCTTGCCCGTGATGCCCAAAAACGGCTCGGTCTTGGCCAGCACGCGGTAGCGCTCGAAGACCTGCTCCCAGACCACCAGGTTCACGAAGCCGGTCTCGTCCTCGAGCGTCATGAAGACCACGCCGTTCGCGGTCCCGGGCCGCTGCCGGCAGATGACCAGCCCCACGTAGCGCACCCGGGCCCCGTCGCTCAGCCGGTTCAGCTCCTCGGCCGGGGGCACGCGCTGCATGGCCAGGTGCGCCCGCAGCGGCCCCAGCAGGTGCCCCCGCGGGCTGTGGTCCGTCGCGCGATAATCCCAGGCGATGGTCGACAGGATATCCAGGGGATCGAGCTCGATCTCGGGCGGGGGATCGTCGAGCAGCAAGGGGATCGGCGTCTGCCGCGCCAGCCGCGCCACCTTCCACAGGGCGTCTCGCCGCTCGCCGCCGAAGCACGCCAGCGCCCCGGCCTCGGCGAGCTGCGTGAGCGCCCGCTCGCCAAGATCCGCCCGGCTCACCAGGTCCTCCAGGCTGCGAAACGCCCCACCCCGTCGCGCGCTCTCGATGCGCTCCCGCTCGCGCGAGCCCAGCCCCTTCACGAAGCGCAGCCCCATCCGCACCGCCCAGCCCGCACTCACGACGGGCTCCAGCGTGCAGTCCCAGTCGCTTTTCGCGACGCACACCGGCCGCACGTCGACGCCGCGGCGTTTGGCGTCGTGGACCAAGGTGGCGGCTGAGTAAAAGCCCATGGGCTGGGCGTTCAGCAGGCCGCACAGAAACTCCGCCGGGTAGTGCGCGCGCAGATACGACGTGGCGTAGCTGATGAGCGCGAAGCTGGCGGCGTGGCTTTCGGGGAAGCCGTACTCGCCGAAGCCGCGGATCTGCTCGAAGACGCGCTCGGCGAACTCCTCGGGGATGCCCTTGTCCATCATCCGCGTCACCAGCCGCGCGTGGTGCTTCTCGATCGCACCCGAGCGTCGCCACGCGGCCATGTCGCGGCGCAACTGGTCGGCCTCGCCCGCGGTGTAGTCGGCGGCGACCACCGCCAGCTTCATCACCTGCTCCTGAAAGAGCGGCACGCCCAGGGTTTTTTCGAGCACTGGCTCGAGACACGGGTGCGGGTAGGTGACCTCTTCCTCGCCGCGGCGGCGCCTCAGAAAAGGGTGCACCATGCCGCCCGAGATCGGGCCCGGCCGCACGATGCTGACCTCGATGACCAGGTCGTAAAAGGTCCGCGGCAAAAGCCTCGGCAGCATCGACATCTGCGCCCGGCTCTCGATCTGAAAAACACCGACGGTGTCCGCCCGGCAGATCATGTCGTAGGTCGCGACGTCGTCGGCCGGGATGGTGGCCATGCTCAGCTCGATGCCCGAGCGATCCCGCAGCAGATCGAAGGTCCGGTGGAGCTGGGTCAGCGCGCCCAGGCCCAGGAGATCGACCTTGAAAAGCCCCAGGGCCTCGACGTCCTCTTTGTCCCACTGGATGACGGTGCGCGCCTCCATCGACGCGTTCTCGATGGGCACGAGATCGTAGACCGGCGAGTGGCCCAGCAGAAATCCGCCCGGGTGAATCGATAAATGCCTCGGAAAATCCAGGATCTCTGACACCAGCGACAGCAAAAGCTGATGCGTCCGCGCGTGGGGGTCTAAGCCCGCAGCGCTCAGGGTCTCGGCGTCGGGTGCCGTCCACCAGCCGCACAGCTTCGACAGCCGGTCCAAGCTGGTCTCGGGAATAGCCAGGGCCTTGCCCACCTCGCGCACCGCCGACTTCGCGCGGTAGCGGATCACGTTGGCGACCATCGCCGCCTTGTCGCGCCCGTAGGCCTCGTAGACGTGCTGGATGACCTCCTCGCGCCGCTCGTGCTCGATGTCCAGGTCGATGTCGGGCGGCTCAGCGCGCTCCCGCGAGATGAAACGCTCAAAGAGCAGCTTCATCCGCACCGGGTCCACGGCCGTGATGCCCAGGCAAAAACACACCGCCGAGTTCGCCGCCGAGCCGCGGCCCTGACACAGGATCTGCTCGGCCCGGCAGAACTCCACGATGTGGTGCATGGTCAGAAAATAGCCGGGATAATCCAGCTCATCGATGACCTCCAGCTCGCGCTCGAGCTGCGCCGCGACGTCCTCGGGCACCGTGCCGCCGTAGCGCTGCCGGGCGCCTTCGAAGGTCAGCTCACGCAGCCACGCCGCCGAGGTCGTCCCGTCGGGGAGTGCCTCGGAGGGATAGCGGTACTCGATCTGGTCGAGGCTGAAGTTACAGCGCGCGGCGACCTCCATGGTGCGCGCCACCGCGTCGGGCAGGTCGCGAAAGAGGGCCTCGAAGCCCCGCACCGGCTTGAGCGCGTGCTCGGCGTTGGGCCGGGTCAGCCGCCCCGCGTCGTGGATCGTGACGCCGTGGCGGATGCAGGTCAGCACGTCCTGAAGCGGCCGCCGCGACAGCGAGTGGTAGAGCACCTCGACCGCGGCGACCAACGCCAGCCCGAGCTCCTGCGCCCTCCCCCGCACCCGCGCCTCGCGCAGCACCTCGTCGTCGCGCCGGTGCCGCGTCACCATGGCGTAGAGCCTGTCGCCATATGACGATTTGAGGGCCGCCCCCACAGCACCCGGCCCGGCCTCGGACGCCAGCAGGCTGCGCTCGCCGCCCCACAGCGCGATGAGGCCCTCGGCGTGCTCGCAGACCTCGGGCCAGCCGACCACGCACTGGCCCTTGTCCGACCGCAGGCGACCCCGTGTGATGAGGCGGCACAGGTTCGCCCAGCCCCCGCGGTCCATGGCCAAGAGCGTGATGGTGGTGCCGTCGTCGAGGGTCATCTCGGAGCCCAGAAGCAGCTTCAGGCCAAGCTCGCGCGCCTTCACGTGGGCGCGGACCACGCCGTAGACACCGTCGCGGTCGGTGATGGCGAGCGCGGGGAGGCCCAGCTCGACCGCGGCTTGCACCAGCTCGTCGGGGTGGCTGGCGCCTTCGAGGAAGGAGTAGTTGGTTCGGCACCAGAGTGGGGCGTAGTTCACGGCGCCACCGCCTTCGCCGCGGCGGGCTTTTTGTGAGGCGGGAGCTGACGAATCGGGGCCCTCACTCGAGCGTCCCGTGCAGAAACCAGCGGCGGCGCGGGCGGTCGTAGAAGGCCCACAGGACCTCGCCGTTTTGGGTCTCGATGAAGTGGTAGTCGCGGTGGACTTCGTGGTGCCACCAGCCGCCGGAGACGACGTAGGGGCCGGTCATGCGCACGACCGGGCCTTGGCTGAGGGTGCCTGGCAGCCAGCCGTCGTTTCGGGTGTGGCGCTCGGGCGAGCGGAGCGGCCGCGGGCGCGACATGAGCCGCCGCACCGCGACGTCGCCGCCTTCGAAGCGCGGGCGCGCGGCGACCAGCTTGCCCATGGGCTCCCAGCGAAAGCGCGCCTCGGGGAGGTGCCCGTCCTGAAGCCGCGCCTGCACGACCATCGCCTCGCCCAGCTCGGCCCGCACCCGCGCCAGCGCCCGGTTTGCCGCCGCCAGATCGCGCCGCGGTTGCTTGGTGAAGAGGCCCGTCTGCTCCCAGGAGGTGCGCGTGCCCTCGGCGGTGAGGCGCAGCTCCTCGACGCCGGCGGCCAGGGACAGCGCGTCCAGCTTGAGGTGCACAAGCTCGAGGATCTGGGCCTCGTCCAGGGTGGGATCCGCCGGCCGCACCGTCGCCTGGCAGGGCGGCGCGTGGTCCAGGGTCATGTGCAGGTGCAGGGCCACCAGCGCCTCGGCCTGGGTCGCGAGCTGCTCTAAGAGCGCAGGCAGCATCTGCTTGATCGTGAAGAGCAGCGCGGGCGTCGCCGTGACCGCGGCCATCAGCTCGCGCGAGGCGCTGACGGGCGCGGTCTCCTCGACCGAGGGCCGGGGCAGGCCGTCCTCGCCCATCACCGCCCGGCGCAGGCGCGCGGCCTCGACGCCGAAGCGCTCGCGGAGGCCACGTTCGGGCAGCTTGCGGAGCTGTCCCACGGCCGTGATGCCCAGGCGCGACAGGGCGTCGCGCAGGTCGGGCTCGATGCCCAGGCGCGACAGCGGCACCTGCCACGCGGCCTCCAGCTCGACGTCCGGGTCGTCGAAGATGGTCAGGCCGGCGTGCTCGGCGGCCAGGGCGCGGGTCGAGAAGCGCCGGAAGCCGATGACCGCCGAGGCGCGAAAACCCTGCGCACGCACCGCCGCCAGCAGCTCGTGGCCCAAGACCTCCAGGCTGGCGAAGACCGCTTTTAGCCCGGCCACATCGAGCCAAAAGATGCCGGGAGCGTCCTCGGCCTTCTCGATATGCGGGCTGAAGCGGCGCAGGGTCCCGACCAGCTCGTTGTGACCGCGCTCCACGTCCAGCGGCGAGACCACGCCAGCGCGAAGGCCGCGGGCGAGCGAGAGGGCTTCGGCGTAGCGCATGCCGCGCAAGATCCCCTCGCGATGGGCGGCCTCGTTCAGCCACAGGACCCGCCCGAGGGGGGTGTCCGCCTCGACGACGACGGCGGGCTGGCCGGCCCAGTCGGGGTGGCGGCGGCGCAGGAGCTGCAGCGGGAGCGCGGGCACGAGCAAGCAGGCGAGCCGCCGGGGACCGCCGAAGATGCTGGGCTGGGTGGGCTTGTCATCCGGCATGGCCGATGCTGGTGGCGGCGGCCTCGTCGAGGGCGGGGAGCAAGCGCAGCACGGGCGCTGCTGCGGGCGCGATCTCGGGCGTTGCTGCGGGCGCGATCTCGGGCGCTGCGGCGGGCTCGATCTCGGGCGTTGCTGCGGAGTCGGAATCGAAGTCGGCGCCAGGGGCCGAGACCACAGCCAGCCGCGCGATACGAGGGGTCGCAAACCCCGGCGGCCCCTCAAAAGCGCGCAAGTCCGACCACCCCGGCCCGCGCCGCTTGTCCTTCAGCGCCTCGATGCGCAGCGTGACGCGCTCGCCCTCGACCCGCCGCACCACGTCAGCGCGCAGCGACACCAGCGAGTCCAGCGAGGGCTGGTCGGCGGCCTTGCTGGTCAAAAAGAGCACGCCCATGGAGTGCTTCTGCGAGAGCGCCACCAGCCGCGACAGCGTGCGCGTCGGCAGCCGATGCCCGTCGACCGAGCCACAGCGGCTCAGATCCACAACCAAAAGCCCAAAAGCCCCCGACCGCGCCAACCGATTCGCCGCCGCCAAAGCCTGCATCGGCTGGTCCACCCGCAAAAAAGGCAGCGCCGCCAGATCCACCCCCGCCGCCGCCACATCAGGAGGGTTCGGCCCATCGCCGCCGACGACGATCCAAGCCACCGGCTCAGCCCCCCGCTGCGCCTCCCGCACCAACCCCACCGCGATCGTCAACGCCCCAGCACCCGTCAGCTCACTCAACCGCCCCGCGATCTCACCCAGATCAAAGCCAGCAACCCGCTCCGCCCGCGGCCGCACGAGCGATGCGACCGGGATGGCCGGCAAGCTTGCGACGCGCCCACTCATTGTGCTCGAGCAGGTGTTCGAGCGCCGCCGCGACGGCAGCGGCGCCCCGGTCGGCAAGCCGCTGCCCCAGCCGCTGCAGCAGTGC
>CAZNZH010000407.1:0-5697 GCA_964577445.1 uncultured Myxococcales bacterium | reverse complement strand
CGTGCAGGCTGGGGGCGCGGCCGTGCCGGTGGTGCAGGTCCAGTCCAGGTCGAGATCGGGGTCCGCGGTGGCCGCGTCGCTGTCCGCGGCCGCGTCCGGCTCTACGTCGTGGGGGTGGTCGGCGTCGGCGTCGTGGGCGTGGTCGGCGTCCGGCGCCGCCGCGTCCGTGTCCGCGTCCGTGTCCGTGTCCGCATCCGGCGCCGTCGTGTCCAGGGCCGCGGTGTCTGTGTCCGGGACTGCGACGTCCGCGCCGGCCGCTTCCGCGCCCGGGTCCTCGGCGGCGATGTCCGCGCCAGCCACGTCCGCACCCGCAGTGTCCGCGCCCACCGTGTCGCCGTTCGCCGCCGTGTCGTCGCCCGCAGGCCCGCCGTCGGCGCGCGGCGGCAGCTCCGCGACGGTGCAAGCCGCCAGAACAAGCGCCGCGCCCACAAACGCCGCCGTGATCACGCCCTGAATCCCGTTCATCGACCGCCCTCCGAAACGCCACGCCCCAACACCGCGCATGCCTATGGACTACCCGGGATCGCCCCGCCGCGCCAATTCGTCGCCACGCCTCGAGCCGGGGGCCGCGACCGGCGCCGCATGGGCCGACGACGACGCAGCACCTGCGCTCTGTCAGCCTCGAAGATCCAGCCTGTCGATGAACCGGTGCGACTCACGCAAGATGCCGCCGAGGTGTGTCAAAATGCCCATATGGCCGCCCTCGAACCGATACACCGGCGGCTGGTCCCAGCGCTCCCACAGCCGCTCGCTGCGCGCGGTCGTCAAGATGCGGTCGTAGCGTCCCATCACGAAGAGGATGTGATCGAGGGGGAGGCACGGCGTGATGTCGTCGAGGCCTAGGGAGCTCGCGTAGGCTTCGACGTCCGCTGGCCCCCAGCCGTGTCGCGCCAGCGCCAGCCGCATCGGCGTCAGCAGCCCTGCGTCGTTCAGCGCCCCGGCGAGGTCCAGGTGCGCGGCGATGGGCACCGCGAAGGCCAACTTCGGCTCGAAGCACGCCAGCGCCAGCGCCACCATCCCGCCGAGGCTCACGCCGAGCACGCCCACGGGGCCCGGCGCGGCCTGCTCGAGCCACCGCACCAGCGCCCGCGCGTCGTGAACGCTCTGGCGCATCGCCTCAAAGGTGCGGACCAGGTCCGCGGTCCAGAAATACTCGCCGTGGAATGCCGCCTCCCGCGGCTTCCGGCGCCCGTGATACGGCAGGTGCAGGCTCATCACGTCCGCGTCGAGCGCGCGGGCGAAGCGCGGCAGCAGGACGACGTCCTCCGCGCGCGACAGCGTCTGCATCCAGCTATGCAGGAAGATCACCGTGGGCCGCCGGGCGCCGTCGGCGTGGCGAATCCAGGTGGCGTGCACGGTCTGGTTGGCCGGGTCGCCGCAGCGCTGCATGTAGCGAAAGGGCGCCGACACCGCCTCGTGCGCCGAGGGGAAGCTCAGCTCCGTCCACCGAGACCCGCGCATCGTGCCGCGCTCGCGCAGCGTGACCTCGGGTGCGGCCGGGTCGTCGCCGAAGAGCTGCCCGATGCTGTACGGCTCGTAGCTGCGCAGCTCATCGAGCGTGTTCGGCGTCTCGGCCGCCCGGCGCAGCAAGACCGCGCGCGCCAGCACGGTGGCCGTGTTGTCGATGGTGTGGGCGACGGATCGACGAAGGTTCACCGCCTCAGCGTAGGGGATCGCCCCCCGCGGCGCCAGTTTGCTCGCCGTGCGGCGCCCTCTCGCGGCAGGCAGCGCTGCGTCGACCGCGCCTCCACCGGCGGCGGCCGGTCATCCAGGTCCCGGCGCCCGCGCGGGCTCGCCCGCGTACAGGCCGGCGAGCCCGCGCTCAGTAAACGATACCCGAGTACGGGCACCGCGCCTTGATGGCCTTCTCGTCACACGGCGCGGGCGTCGGCGGCATGCAGTCGAAGTACCTCGGGCAGTCCGCAGACTGCTCGCAGCCGCAACCGCAGGCGTTGCCAAAGTAGGTCGTATTTTCCGGGCAGAGATAGTCGATGACCGCGCAGATCTCGGGCGAGTCTCCCACGTAGTCCCGGTACCACTCGGCGTCGGGGTCGCAGGCGCAGACCTTGTCGGTGCAGGCGACCTCGCCGGATTCGAGGCAGGTGCAGGTGTTGCAGCCGTCGCCTGCCGGGAAGGTGTCGCCGGGCCAGCTATCTTCGCCGTTGTACTCGCACACCGGCGGTCGGCAGGGCGTGCCCACGCAGTCGATCTCGCCGGACGCGAGGCAGGTACACACGGTGCACTTCTGGTCGGTGGGGACGCTGGCCCCGACCGCGTAGAAGCTCCCGTCCGCCGCGTAGCAGCCCGCGCACGCCTTCTCGGTGCAGCTCACCTTGCCCTTGTCGCACGAGCACTTGTTACAGCCGTCGGCGGCGTCGAAGTAGGTCTGGTCGGCGTACCACCGGCCTTCGTACTTGCACGCGCCCGCGCAGGCGACCGCCGTGCAGGCCATGTCGCCGGACTCAAGGCAGGTGCAGATGTTGCAGCCGTCGCCCAGGTCCACCGTGTCGCCCACCGTGACGCGAACGCCATTGAAATCACAGCCACCGACGCAGGCGAGATCCGTGCAGGCCACGGCCCCGCCCGCCGTGCAGGTGCAGGTGTTGCAGCCGTCACCCGCGGGGAAGGTCTGGCCCTCGGTGTAGGTCTTGCCACCGTAATCGCAGGTGCTCGCGCAGGCCCTCTGCGTGCAGGCCACCTCGCCCGAGGCCAGACACGAGCAGGTGTTACAGCCGTCCGTGCTCGGGAACGTGGCGCCGGCGGAGTAGGTCTTACCGCCGTACGAGCAGGTGTCCGCGCAGGCCCTCAGGGTGCAGGCCACCTCGCCCGACGCCAGACACGAGCAGGTGTTACAGCCGTCCGTGCTCGGGAACGTGGCGCCGACGCGGTAGTTGGTCCCGTCATAGGCGCAAGTCGTCGCGCCATCGAGGATGCAGGCGCTGGCTCCCACTGCGACAGCGAGCGACAACGCGCCCAGGGCCATCAACGCCAGCAGGCGCCGGCCACTCGTTCGCGGGGTAGGGCATCGCTTCATGGGGAGCCTCTCATTCGTTGTCGGGTTCGCCAGCCAGGCAAGGCGCATGTCCTGCAAGAACTGCGCCCCCCAGCGGTCCATCGCCCTCCCCATAGCCCTTGGGTGGCCAGCCGGCCAGCGGCGGCGTGGACAGTGTAGATATTTTCTACACTCTGTCGCTCGCCACGGGAAGGCAGGTCACACCCACCGGCGCGCCCAGGCGTCGATCAGGTCGACGCCGCCTGAGCGAACTGGAGGGTGGCTTCGACGGCGCGGGCGCTGGCGGCGCGGGTGGCGTCGTTGAGGAAGCCGTGGGGTTCGCCGTCGCAGCGGAGCATCTGGGTGGGGAGGCCGGCGGCCTCGCGGGCTGCGAGGACGCGCTCGGCTTGGGCGTAGGGGACCAGGCGGTCGGCGGTGCCGTGGACCAGCAGGACGGGCAGGGCGAGGGTGGGGGTCGCCAGGGGCGAGCGGGCGTAGAGGGCCTCGGCGTTGTGGGTCCCGGCGACGAGGCGGCCCAAGATGGCGGACTTGCCGCGGGCCAGGTAGCTCAGGTCGTAGACGCCGTAAAACGACGCCAAACGCGCAGGCGGCGCCTGGGTCTTTGCTACCGCCAGCCAGGAGAGCGCCGCGCCCGCGCTCGCGCCGGCCAGGGTGACCGCGCCCGGGTCCAGGCCGTAGCCGGGCAGCCGCTCGCGCCACCAGTCCAGGGCCGCGTCGACGTCGTCGACCATCGTGTGCAGCCGGCCGCCGCGGAGTGCCAGGCGGTAGTCGATGCTGGCGACCGCCACGCCGGCCTCGAGGAGGCGCGAGGCCAGCAGCCGCATCGGCTTCATCGCGCGGGAGCCCAGCACGAAGCCGCCGCCGTGCACCAGCAGCACCGACGCGCGGGTGGTGGGGTGCGCGGGCAGCCAGACGTCGGCGAGGGCATGTCCCATCTCGCTTCGACCGGGGCGAAACGCCACGGCGCGCTCGGTGGGGAGGCGATCCTCGAAGGCCGGCTTGGCGCGCAGCATGCGGAGCGTCTCGACGACGGCGCGCAGGGAGGGACGCGGATCGCTTGGGTTGACGGGAGCGCACGGCCCGGTCGGGTCGAGCGAATCGAGGGGCGTGCTGGCGGAGTGCGGTGCGGCCACGGGCGGGACGGTAGTCGAAAGGAGGCGTCGACACCAGCCGGTCGGGCCGCCGGCCCAGCGTCTGGACCCGGCCGAGGCTGGCGGCGCGGCCCGGCGGGCGGGCGAGGATGACCGAGACCGGGCGAGCGGCGCCTCGCGTCACGTCGCGGCGTCGTGAGCGCGGGTCCGGGCTCGCCAGCAACGGGGCGGGGCCCTATCATCCGGCCCGTGACCCCGACCCGTCCTCCACACGCGCAGCTCGCCCTAGCCGCGGCGGTCCTGATCTGGACTGCGGGCTGCACGAGCTTCGTGCCCCGAGAGCTCGCCGACGACCGCGGGTTGGCCGAGCTGCCCTTGGGCGAGGTGGCGCTCAGCGACACGCCGGCGGACGCCGCGCCGGACTTGGGCGGCGAGGCCAGCGAAGGCCCCGACGCGGACGGAGGCGTCGAGGCCGACGCCGGCGCCGTCTCCGATGGAGGCGGTGAGCCGGACCCGGACCTCGCCGACGCGCCCGAGATCGAGACCAAGCCCGAGATCGAGGCCGACGCCGCCGCGGAGCTGGATTCCGCGCTCGAGCCGGGCCCGGAGACCACGGCCGACGGCGACGGTGACCCGGGAGCCGACGCCGACGCGGGGGCCGGCGCCGACGCCGCCGCCGACTCGGCCGCCGACGCGGAGCTCGGGCCCGACGCGGAGCCGGGGTTTGACGTGGCCGCCGACGCCGACGCGACCGTCGCGCCCGACCCTTGCGCGGCGGGGCGCGTCACCTTGGGGCCGGCCGGCTTCTCGCTCAACGGCGCGGCCTGGCGCGCCCGCATGGTCGGCTACGGCGTGGAGCTCCGCCGACCGGCCACCGCGGGCGCTGAACCGTGGTTCATCGCGCCGCGCTGGGACTCCTGCGACGACGGCATCTGCTGTAACGACACGGCGAGCTGCCTGACCCGCCTCGGCGCCGACCTCGACCTGGCCGTGCTGATGGGCTTCAACGCCGTCCGCCTCACCGGCCTCGACCTCCACCACCTCGTCGGGGCCTCGCTGCTCGGGTGCGTCCGGCTGAGCGCCCCAGGCGTCCTCGGCACCTGCGCGCCGCTGGATCTCGGCGCCGCCGCCGAGCGCGAGGCCGCGATGGATCTCATCGGTGGGCTGCTGGAGCTGGCCCGGGCCCGCGAGCTCAAGGTGATGCTGTCCGTGGGCCGGGCGGACCTCAGCGAGCCCTCGGAGACCTCGGCGCACGCGGCGCTGTTGAAGACGCTCGCCGCCCGCCTCGCCCACGACCCCACGCTCTTCGCCTACGAGGTGGTCGAGGCCGTCCCGCAGCCGACGCCGCCGCTGCTCCCGACCACGGCCCTGACCCGCGCGGTGATGAGCGGCTGGTATCAGGCGATTCGCGGGACCGGCGCGCCACAGCTCGTCACGCTGGGCCTCGGCGACTCGGGCGCGTCGGTCAGCTTCGACCCGGCGAGCCTGCCGGTGGACTTCCTCGGCTTTCACCCGCACCCGCTGGGCGCCTTCGACGCGGCGCGCGAGGCGGCCTTCAACGCCGAGCTCACCTGGCTCGCCAGCACCGGGCGG
>CAZNZH010000406.1:1386-5703 GCA_964577445.1 uncultured Myxococcales bacterium | reverse complement strand
GCGGCGACGGCGCGGGCTGTGCGGTGGCGGCGGACTGCGTGAGCGGCGTGTGCGGTGAGGGCTCGGTCTGCGCGGCGGCGACCTGCGCCGACGGCGTGGTCAACGGCTCGGAGACGGGCACCGACTGCGGCGGCTCCTGCGCGGCCTGCGACGCCGGCGCGCCCTGCGTCGTCGACTCGGACTGCGAGAGCGGCCTCTGCTTCGACGAGCGCTGCCTCAGCCCGGCGTGCGGTGACGGCGTGGTCAACGGCGACGAGGCCTGCGATGACGGCGCTCTGGACTCTCTGGGCGGGCCCGCCGCCGCGGTGGACGGCGACGGCTGCTCGCGCCTCTGCGAGGTCGAGCGCGGCTGGACCTGCGTCGCCGAGACCTCGGCGGGCGCCTCCGCCTGCGCCACGACCTGCGGCGACGGCATCGTGGCCGGCGACGAGGCCTGCGACGACGGCTGGATGGACGAGAGCGGCGAGGCCGCGCTCGTCGACGGTGACGGCTGCTCGGTGGTCTGCGAAGTCGAGGTCGGCTGGGACTGCCCGGTGGACCTGGAGCTTTTGACCAGCGACTGCTACCCGGTCTGCGGCGACGGCGTGCTCGCCGGCTCCGAGGTCTGCGACGACGGCAACCTCAAGGGCGCAGACGGCTGCTCGGCCCAGTGCGACATCGAGGCGGGCTGGCGCTGCGATCTGGCAGGCGAGGACTGCACGTTTGAGTGCGGCGACGGCGCCCTGGCCAAACCCGCGGAGGCCTGCGACGACGGCAACCTCAAGGCCGGCGACGGCTGCTCGGCGAGCTGCACCATCGAGACACGCTGGGCGTGCACCGCCACGGCCGGCGCGACCAGCGTCTGCTCGGAGCGTTGCGGCGACGGCGTGGTCGACGCGGCCTTCGAGTCCTGCGACGACGGAAACCTCGACGCTGGCGACGGCTGCTCGCCCGCCTGCACCGTGGAAGACGGCTGGGTCTGCCCTGCCGGCGACCCGTCGGTGTGCGACGCAGACTCCGACAAGGACGGCGCGCTCGGCCTGGCCGACAACTGCCCGGGCGTGGCGAACGCGGACCAGCTCGACACCGACGGCGACGGCCTGGGCGACGCCTGCGACGACGACGACGACAACGACGGCCTGAGCGACGACGAGGAGGCGGCCCTGGGCACCGACCCGCGCCTCCCCGACACCGACGGCGACGGCATCCGCGATGGCGACGAGGCAGCTCACGGCACCTCACCGGTGAACGCCGACACCGACGGCGACGGCATCAACGACGGAGACGAGCTCGAGATCGGCAGCTCCCCGATGAACCCGGACACGGACGGCGACGGCGTCAATGACGGCGACGAGATTCAGGCCGGGACGTCGCCGACCCAGTTCGATGCGGACCGGGGACCGCTGGTGAGCGGCGGCGCCTGCAACTCCGCCGGCGAGGGTGGGTTGCCGATGTGGCCGCTGCTGGGCTTGGCGCTGTGGGCTATCGCTCGCCGCCGGCGGATGGTGAGGGCCGCGGGCCGGTAGTTCACTCGCAGCTCATGGCGAATTCGCGGCGCGGCGTGTCTCTTCGGAGGCCCGCCGCGCTGTGTTTTGAGGCACATGACGAGGCACTCCGCGAAGTGTGCCCGCGCCGGCGACCCGGCCCGGGATCTCCGGGTCGCCGGCGCGGTGCCGCCCGGTCGGGTCGAAACCGGCGATTCCGCTTCAGACAGACCGGGGCGCGACCGTAGAGATCAAGCGCGGCACGCCTGGGGGCTCGCCGCGAGCACCGATGGGCCTCGGCGGGCACTCGACCGTCCGAGGCGCGAGATTAAGAACTGGCCCAAAATAAACACGTCATCTTCGCGGCGGATCCATCCCCACCGACGCGTCCTCGAAACCTCGGAGTATCCAGATACACCTTCGGGTTTCGCGAACGCGTAGATGGGGCGTCTCCTTGCGCAGTTGCCGCATTTATTCTGGGCCAGTTCCTTACGTCACTTTGCCGGAGAGGGACCATGACCGCACTTTGTTGCCGTCTCGCGGGCGCGACCCGCATTTTCGCTGTAGCCGCCTCGCTGTTCATCGGACTGGTGGTCGCAACACCCGAGGCGTCCGCGGGGTGCAGCGACGCGGTGCAGAACGGCGCCGAGGTCGGGGTGGATTGCGGCGGCCCCTGCTTGGCCTGCCCGGGCGCGAGCTGCTCGGCTCACGCGGAGTGCGCGTCGGGGTCGTGCGTCGATGGTGGCTGCGCGGTGCTGTACTCGGTCAACACGACGCCGGGCAGCCCGCTGGCCAAGCCGGGCGGCGACGCGGTGGCTGTCGACCCGACCCTGGTCCTGGTCGGCAGCGGCACGATCTCGGGCGCGCGGGTGCTGGTCGCGGACGGCTTCGTGAGCGCGGAAGACGTGCTGGAGCTGCCCCCAAGCGAGGGGATCGCCAGCACCTACGACGCCGCGACGGGCGTGTTGACGCTGTCGGGGGACGCGTCGCTGTCGGCGTACCAGGCCGCGCTCCGGACGGTGACCTACCGCAACTCCAACGGGGTCTCGGCCAGCACCGCCGACCGCGGGATCACGTTCTCACTGGGCCAGGGAGGCTTGGCGCTGGAGGCGACCGGGCATTTCTACGAGTTTGTACCTGGAAATATTGCATGGACCGCGGCGCGAGCTGCGGCCGAGAGCCGGCGCTACTTTGGGCTGCGCGGATATCTGGCGACCGTGACCAACGCGGCCGAGAACGCGTTCATCGGCGGGAAGCTGCTGGGCGACGGTTGGATGGGGGCCACAGACGCGGCTTCGGAGCGGGAGTGGCGCTGGGTCACCGGGCCCGAAGGCCTGGAAGATGGCGGCAAGGGGCGGCACTTCTTTGAGCAGACGGCGCTGTCCTACGGCCCGCCCAACGATCCGTACTGCGACGCGTTCTGCCACTCGTACGACGAGCCATTTGGCGATCCGTACTGCGACCTGTTCTGTGACCTGGGATACAACCCCGGCGGCGACTGGGTCGAGTCGGGGTCCGGGGGCGCGGCTACGGACGGGCTCCGCGTCGATGGCGATGGGTCGGCTTGCTCCGTGGCGGCGGATTGCGTGAGTGGGGTGTGCGCTGGGTCCGTCTGCAAGAACTTCGTCGGGTGGGCGAGCGGCGAGCCGAACGAGTATGGCGCCTCGGGAGAGGACTACTGCCACTTCTGGTCGAACGGCACTTGGAACGATTACCCCGAGTCGGCGGGGTCGATCACCGGCTACGTCGTCGAGTACGGCGGCATGCCCGGCGACGCGCTGTCGGTGCTCTCGGCGTCGCGGACGCTGCGGGTGCTGCCGCTGACCTGCTTTGACGGCGCGGAGGGAGAGACCGAGACCGACGTGGACTGCGGCGGGCTGTGCGGGCCGTGCGGCCCGGGCAAGGTGTGCGGGGCGGGCCTCGACTGCTCGAGCGCCGTGTGTTCGGACGCGATGCAGTGCCAGGCGCCGGCCTGCGATGACGGCGTGCGCAACGGCGACGAGGCCGACACCGACTGCGGTGGGCCGTGCGGGGCCTGCGCGGACGGCGCAAGCTGCGTGGTGGCGGCGGACTGCGCGAGCAACAAGTGCGTAGGCAATATCTGTCAGGCCGCGACGTGCGGGGACTCGGCGAAAAACCAGGACGAGTCGGACGTGGACTGCGGTGGCGGCTGCGGCCCCTGCGCGGAGGGCGCGGCGTGTGCTGACGCGGGCGATTGCGCGAGCGGCTATTGCAACGGCAAGGGGCAGTGCTCGACGCCGAGCTGCACCGACGGCGAGATCAACGGCGACGAGGTCGGTGTGGACTGCGGGTCGGAGGCGTGCGGCGCGTGCGCGAATGGCCAGCCCTGCCTCGGCGACGGCGGCTGCTCGAGCGAGGTTTGCACCGGCGGCGTGTGCGCTGACGCGGCGTGCGACGACGGCTCGCGCAACGGTGATGAGTCCGACGTCGACTGCGGCGGGGGCTGCGACGCGTGCGGTGTGGGGCGCGCCTGCGCGGACGGTGCGGATTGCGCGAGCCGGGTGTGTGGCGCGGGCGGCGTGTGTGTGGCGCCGAGCTGCACGGACGGCGCGCACAACGGGGTGGAGACGGGCGTCGACTGCGGCGGCGGCTGCGCGCAGTGCGGGGACGGTGTGGGCTGTAGCGTCGCGGCGGATTGCCAGAGCGGCGTGTGCAGCCAGGAGCGGACCTGCATGGCGCCGACCTGCGAGGACGGTGTCCGCAATGGCGGCGAGTCCGACGCGGATTGTGGCGGTGGGTGCGGGCCGTGCGCGGCGGGCGGGGCGTGCCAGGGCGCTGGCGACTGCGAAAGCGGCGTGTGCGCCGGCGGCGTGTGCGCGGAGCCGAGCTGCGG
>CAZNZH010000406.1:0-1286 GCA_964577445.1 uncultured Myxococcales bacterium | reverse complement strand
AAAGCGGCGTGTGCGCCGGCGGCGTGTGCGCGGAGCCGAGCTGCGGCGACGGCGTGCACAACGGGGCCGAGACGGGCGCGGACTGCGGCGGCGACTGCGGGGAGTGCGCTGACGGCGAGGGTTGCTCCACGGCCGACGACTGCCAGAGCGGCGTCTGCGGCGACGGGGGCGTCTGCGCGGCGGCGAGCTGCGGCGACGCCGTCCACAACGGCACTGAGACGGCGGTCGACTGCGGCGGCGACTGCGAGTCGTGCGCTGACGGCGAGGGTTGTTCCGTGGCCGACGACTGCCAGAGCGGCGTCTGCGGCGACGGGGGCGCCTGCGCGTCGGCGAGCTGTGGCGACGGCGTGCGCAACGGCGCCGAGACGGCCGTCGACTGCGGCGGCGCGTGCGGCGCGTGCGGCGACGGGGCGGCCTGCGGCGTGGCGGCGGACTGCGCCAACCGAGTCTGCTTCGATGGCGTCTGCCTGGTCGCGGTGTGTGGCGACGGCGTGGTCAACGGCGACGAGGCCTGCGACGACGGGGTGACCAGCGAGGTCGACGGTGCCCTGGTCGGGGCCGACGGCGACGGCTGCTCCAGCGCCTGCGCCATCGAGCCCGGATGGCGCTGCGTCGCCGAAGACGTCGACGCGGCGTCGGTCTGCGAGACGACCTGCGGCGACGGCCTCGTGGCCGGCGACGAGGCCTGCGACGACGGCAACGAGGACGACGGCGACGGCTGCTCGGCTCAGTGCGACGTGGAGGCCGGCTGGAGCTGCGGCGACCCGGGCGAGGCGTGCACGTCGAGCTGCGGCGACGGCGCGGTGGCCGCGCCCGCTGAGGCCTGCGACGACGGCAACGGCGCGGACGGCGACGGCTGCTCGGCAGACTGCGCGGTCGAGGTGCAGTGGGCCTGCACCGCCCAGCCCGGCGAGACCAGCGCCTGCTCGGCGAGCTGCGGCGACGGCGTGGTCGACGCCGGCGTCGAGGGCTGCGACGACGGCAACAACGACGACGGCGACGGCTGCGCTGCCGCCTGCACGGTCGAGGCGGGCTGGGAGTGCCCGGCGGGCGACCCGTCGGAGTGCGACGGCGACCCCGACGGGGACGGCGTGTTCGTGTACGACGACAACTGCCCCGCGGTGGCGAACGCCGACCAGCTCGACACCGACGGCGACGGCCTGGGCGACGCCTGCGACGATGACGACGACGACGACGGCCTGTCCGACGCCGAGGAGGCCGCGCTCGGCACGAACCCGCGCCTTGATGACACCGACGGCGACGGCGTGAATGACCGGCTCGAGGTC
>CAZNZH010000405.1:0-5709 GCA_964577445.1 uncultured Myxococcales bacterium | reverse complement strand
CGGCGAAGCCTGCATCGAGGTCAAGGGCTGCTTCACGCTGCGTGGCGGCCTGAATCCCGGCGGCGGCGCCTTTGGGCTTATGGACCCGACGTTCACCTTTCGCGCCCTGGCGCACACGGTGAAGGACGGCAAGCTGCACCTCACGGCGACGATGCACTGCGATTACCACTGGGGCGTGCACAGCCTCGGCAACACCGACGTGCCCAACGGCAGCGCGCCCTTCATTACGGCCGACAACTACGAGGAGATCGCCGACGACATCGATCCGCGGAAGGGCTCGGACAACTCGGCGCCCTACACGGCGTACTGGTCGAGGGCCGCGACGGAGGCTCACGAGATCGAGCACGCCCGCGATGACTGGGAAGACTGGGCCGCTCAGACGACCGGCGTCGGCATCGCCAAGGCGGGCTTCGAGGCGGAGACCGTGCGGTCGGCCTCCATCGACGCGGACCTCAGGGCCTTGCAGACCACGGGCGGCGCCGGCGGACGGCATCCGGGCAAGATCAACTCGGCGGTGATGGACGGGTCGGACCTGCACTACGGCGCCGCGCTCGACTACGCGGCGAGACCCGGCGAGATCAAAGCACACGCCGTCGGCGCAACCATCGAGCGACCGCTGTCGGACGCGGTGCGCGCGCACGGCAAGAAGCTGGTGGCGGAGGCGAAGGCCAAGGCGGACGCGGACGCGAAGGCCAAGGCCGCCGACACGAAGGCCGGCGGGGCTGACGGAGCGGACGGCAAGGGCGGCGGCAAGGGCGGCGGCAAGGGCGACGGGGCCGCACGCATGGGCGCGTCGACGCGGCGCAAGCGCCTCGGTGGCAGCAGCGCCGACCGGACGGTGGCGGCGATCATGGAGCTCTTCGATTAGAAGGTGTTCCCATATGCTCCCGTCGCGGGGCCCGGTGACGGCGGGCGGCCGGTCCGTTGTGGCGGCCGCGGCGCGGCCCGGCGCGGGCCGCGCCGCGCGACCGGTGGCGTGCGTCCGGGCTCCGTCGGCACTCAGCGGCGGCCTGTCCGCAGCGCTGCTGGCGACGCTGCTCTTTACAGGTTGCGCGGCACCGAGCGTCACCGATGCGCCGACGACCTCCGATCCCGGCACGCGGGCTGAACAAGGACGAGTCATGGAAGAACCCAGCGGAATCATCTGTGAGATCGACGTGACGGCGGCCGGCTTGCCCCAGCGGTCTGGGATCATCCTCAAGCGCGAGCGCGGCACCGTGGCGCTGCTCGCGAACAAGCTGAAGGGCACCTCGACCCGCGGGCGCGCCCAGACGACGCCACCGTTCACGACGCGGGACCTGACGGACGCGCTGGCCTCGGACGCCGACGCCCTCAAGCAGGCGGCGGCCTACTTGATCGGGCGCAGCAAGCCGGCGGACGCTCAGGCGAGCGGCCGGCTGATGGCGGCTCTGGACGGCGTGCTGGCCCAGAGCAAGTCACCGCTTCTGCGCGCGGAAGCGGCCATGTCCAAGGTGCTTCGGGGCCACGGCGATGGCGCGGAGGCCGTGTTGAAGCAGTCGGCCAAAGCGGCGCCCCCAGACGAGCCCTGGGTGGCTGCGGCCTACCTCGCGCAGATGGGCGACGCCAGCGGGTGGCCGGCGGTCGCCGCGGCGGCAGGGGAGGACGCGCCCCAACACCAGCGGACGGCGGCGCTCGAGGCGGCCGTGGCGTTTGGACCGCTTCAGGGCAAGGCCAGCGGCGACGGCAAGGTCGACGCGTTCGGCGTCATCGAGGCGGCGGCCGAGGCCGAGGCCGTGGGTGTTCGCCAGATCGCGCCGCGGCTGCTTCGCGAGGTGGGGCACCCCGATGCGCGCGCGATCATCGAGAGGATCGCCAGCTCGGACGCGTCATCGGGCGTGAGGGCCGTCGCACAATACGAGCTCGACCAACTCACCAGCCCTTGAGATGAGCGCGTCGCCAGCACCCCCCGACGTGATGCGCGCTCGCGCGGAGCACGCAGACGGCGACGTGCTCGGCGACGACGCGCCGCGAGACCTGGACGGCTGGCTCGCTCGCATGCGGGCGCTCGTGCGGCGCCACATCCTGCTGAACGCCGCGTGGCTGCCCGGAATCCAGGACGGCCCCTCGGGGCGGGCGCTGGTCGCGTTCATCATGGACGAGGCGGGGCTCGACGCGGACAACGCCGCGGATATCGCCGAGCTGGACGAGGAGTTCGGCCGCGTCGACGGGCACTTGCCCACCAACGGCTGCGTCGCCGAGCGCTTCGAGGTCCTGCGCCGCCGCCTGCCCCTCAGCCCGCTCGAGTGCGACGCGATCTGGGCGCTGCTGGCGCCGGAGTTCGACAGCCGTTTCCTGGCCGTCTACCGAATGATCTGGGGCGACGCGTCGCAGCGCTACTGCGACTCCGACTTCCTGTTCACCCTGCTCTCGCCCCACGGCCCCTTTCGCCTGACGGGTCTTCTGGACGCCAGCAGCGCGCCCGTGCGCCTCAACCTCATCAGCACGTTCAGCGAGCGCCGCTCCGGTCCCCGCTTTTACCGGCCGTCGCGGCGGATCATCGACTTCCTGACCGGCGTCGACGCGCTGCCCGCGGGGCTCGCCAACGCGGTGCACCTCGAGCCGCCCATCGGCCCGCCGGCCTGGCGCGGCCTCGACCTCGCCGGCCCGCTCCAGCAGCAGCTCGCCGGCGCCAGCCCCAACCGCCACGTCTTCATCGTCGAGGCGCCACGCCGCGCCAGCGTCGACATCGGCCTGAGACAGGTGGCGGGCAGCCTGCGCCAGCCGGTCGTCCGCCTCGACCTCGCCGAGGGCGCCCTCGCCGCCGAGAGCTCCGACGGCGCCGCGCCCGCCTCGACGGCCAGCCTGCTCATGGGCGACGACGCCCGGGTCCTGCGCGCGCTCCTACGCGAGGCCCGGCTCACCGGCGCGATCGTGCACCTCCGCGGCGGCGAGACCCTGGGCGACCTGCCCGAAGCCCACGCCCGCCTCTTGGCTGCGCTGGTGGGCTACGACACGCAGCCCCTGGTCATCGAGTGCGCCGGGACCGCGCCGGCCGGCCTGCTGGTGCACCTCATGGGCACGACCGAGGTGACGGTGACCCGCGTGGAGGCGGCGACGGGGCCGCAGCGGCGCCGCATGTGGGCGCACCTTTTGGGCAAGCGCGCCCAGACCCTGAGCGACGCCGCGTTGGACGAGCTGGCCGCGGTCCCCTGCGACGCGCGCGTCATGGAGGAGACCTCCGCCATCCACAAGCAGACCGGGCGCCCGCTGCTGGAGGTGGCGCGCTCGCTCGTGGCCCGCGGCCTGCCCAGGATGGCTCGCCGGGTCGAGGTGAAGCTCGGCTGGGACGACGTCGTGATGACGCCCGACGTGCGCGTGCAGCTTGAGCAGATTCGCACGCTGGCCCAGCACTACGAGCGGGTGATGGACACATGGGCGCTGGGCCGCAAGTCGACCGGTCGCGGCATCAAGGTGCTCTTTTCGGGGCCGTCGGGCACCGGCAAGACGTTGACGGCCGGGCTCTTGGCGCGTGACGCTCAGTGCGAGCTCTACCAGGTCGACGTGGCGTCGGTGCTGAGCAAGTGGGTGGGCGAGACCGAAAAGCACCTCGCTCAGCTCTTCCGCGACGCCGCGAGCTCGGGTGGCGCGCTGCTCTTCGACGAGGCCGACGCGCTGTTTCGCCAGCGTTCGTCGGGCGAATCGTCGGGCGGCGAGCGCTTCGGCAGCCAGCTCGTCAACTTCCTGCTCGAGGCCATCGAGGCCTTCGATGGCATGATCATCCTGACGACGAACTTCGAGGCGGCCATCGACACGGCCTTCGCGCGCCGCCTCAACTACCATGTGCGTTTTCAGGTGCCCGACGCGGAGCAACGCACGGAGCTGTGGCGCTTGCACCTCCCGGCTGAGCTGCCCGTGTCGCCGGCCGTGGTGCTGGCCGACCTCGGCGCGACCTACGAGCTGACGGGCGGCGAGATCTACAAGACCGCCATCCGCGCCGCGGTCCACACGCTGCAGCGCGGGGCCGAGCAGGTGGAGTGGACCGATATCGAGCAGGCCGTCGTGTCGATCTACGTCGAGAAAGGCCGCCTGCCGCCAGCGCGCGGCGGGCCGCAGAAGCGGTGAAGTGAGCCAAAACGAGTAGGCAGATGCTACAGAAGAGTAACATCGAGTCGTACCGCGCGATCCCCTACCAGGGGCTGGCACACCGGGAGAGCCACCCGTCCATCATCGGGGCGGTCGCCGCGCTGGTGGGGGTCGATTCCCCGTCGCCGCAGAGCGCTCGCGTGCTGGAGGTCGGCTGCGCCTTCGGCCGCAACATCATCCCGATGGCGGCGACCCTGCCGGGCGCGCGCTTCGTGGGCCTGGACCTCTCGGCGCACCAGGTCGAGGCGGCCCGCCACACCGCCGAAGCCGCCGGCCTCGACAACCTCGAGTTCATCGTGGGCGACATCGCCGAGACAGGCGCTGCGCTGGGCGCCTTCGACTACATCATCGCCCACGGCGTCTACTCGTGGATTCCCCAGGCGGCGCGCGAGCGATTGCTGGGCCTCTGCCGCGACCTGCTGACCCCGAGAGGCGTCGCCTACATCAGCCATAACGTGTACCCCGGCTGGCACCGCAAGAACGCGCTTCGCCACATGATGCGCTATCATATCCGCGACTTGGAGACCGCAAGCCAGCAGGTCGTCGCCGCCAAGGCGCTGCTCGAGTTCATCAGCACCGCCTCGTCGCCCCACGACGCCTCCTACAAGCTGTGGCTCCATGACGAGGTGGAGGCGCTGGCAGGCGCCGACGAGTGGTACCTCTTCCACGACCACCTGGCCGTACACAACGATCCCTCGTATTTCCACGAGTTTATCGACGAAGCGCGCGCCCACGGCATGCAGTTCATGGCCGACGCAGCGCTGGCCGCCAACTTCGGCAACCTCATGCCCCACCGCCTCACCGCCGACCTGCGCGAGCTGACCGGCACCGACCGCATCTCGTTTGAGCAGCACCAGGACTTCGTGCTCAACCGCCCCTTCCGCAAGACGTTGCTGTGCCGCAGCGGGCTCGAGGTCTCCGCCCGTCCGCTGCCGGCGAGGTGGGCCGGCCTCCACGTGATGTCGCCCTACGAGCGCGAAGACGACGAGGACGGCCAGCCCACCAATACATGGCGCAAAGGCGAGGCGTACCTGCGCGACGCCAACCCGGCCGCCAACGCCGTGCTGGACGTGCTCTCTGAGCGCTGGCCAGGCTCGATTCCGGTCGCCGAGCTCTTCGACATCTACCGGCGGCTCGGCGTCGACAGCTCGCCGGCGGCCGAATCCGTGGCGGCCTTCTGCGATGACCTCTACGTGCTGGCCCTCGCCGACGTCGTCGAGCTGAGCGCGACGCCGGTCGCGACGCCGGCGCCCCGGGAGCGCCCCGAAGTCCACCGGTGGGTGCGCCAAGAGCTGGCGGACCGCCGCACGTCCGTGACCAGCGTGCACCACAAGTCGGCCCATCTCAGCCCGACCCTTCGCTCCCTCGCCGCGTTGGCCGACGGCACGCGCGACCTCGCCGGCTTGGTCGACGCGCTACAGGCGCAGGTCGCTTCCGGCGCCTTGGCGCTGCCCGTCGACGACGCGACGCCGGCGCAGGTCCGGGCCGGCCTCACCGGGGGCGTGGAGCGAGGCCTGGACCAACGTCGCCACCTCGGCCTGCTCGCCTGTGAGCTGGCCGGCGGGCGCGGGCCGGCCGGCGGCGGGTGGCCCACAGGGACCTCGG
>CAZNZH010000404.1:0-5712 GCA_964577445.1 uncultured Myxococcales bacterium | reverse complement strand
CTCGGACGGGGAGGTCGCGGCGGGGGCCGCGGCGAAGTGGGGCGTGGTGGCGTGGCTTCCGATGGTCGCGGGGCTCGCCAAGTCGAGTCGAGTCAGCGTGCGGGGAAACACTGTGCACGTCGCAGGCCAGGTGCCGGCTGGGCTGGTCGCAGAGGCCCTGGGAGGGGCCGCCTTTGCCCCGATCGAGGGCGCGGCGGAGATCGGTCGCGGCGTCGACACCGCCGCCCTTTTGGCCAGCGCGGTTCAGCGACCTAAAGAGGTCCAGCCCTTCCAGAGCCAAGCTCAGGTGGGCGATCGAACGGGCGGCGTGTACTTCGGGGATTCCACCAATCCCAGAAGCCGAGCCTTCGCGCACATGCTGCGTACCGAGGGCAGCATTCAGCGCCTCGCCGCTGCGCTGCACGAGAACATCCGTTGGCCAAGCCCGGTTCCGCTGGAGTTCGCGGACTGCGGGACGGTGAACGCCTTCTATTCATCGAAGGCCGGCTCGGTTGTCCTCTGCTACGAGCTGATGGACGACCTCCTCACGAAGCTCGCAGGGAGATTTGACAACGAGAATTTGGCCGCGGCCGTGATCGGTGCAGCGCTCTTCATCGCGATGCATGAATTTGGCCATGCGATGGTTGACAAGCTGGACCTGCCGGTTACGGGTAAACAGGAAGACGCGGTCGACCAGCTAGCGACGCTCGTTCTCCTGAACGCTGGCGACGAGGGGGTCGGCTATGCGATGGCGGCGATGCTGTGGTTCGATGCTTCAGCGAGCCTCGCAGGCCCGCCGGCGTTCTGGGACGAGCACTCCACGGACGCCCAGCGAGCCTTCAGCACGACCTGCTTGATCTACGGCTCCAACCCAACAAAGTACGCCCGCATAGCCGGGTCGCGAGCGCTGCCCAAATCGCGCGCGGTCCGCTGCCCTGGCGAGTTCGCGCAGGTCAGTCGCGCTTGGTCGAAGCTCATCGCGCCCCACGAGCGCTGAGGCCACCGCGTCAGGGCCGGCCCACCATTCGTTGTCGTAGCGCGCCGAGGGAGCGCGGGTCCGGCAGCGGCGGCCGGGGCGCCTCGCGGTGAACCAAGGGTTGACTCGACCCTTCGTCGCGCCTACAAGTGCCCCCGAGCTTCAAGCTCCGAGCACCCCTGGTTCGCGCGTAGGCCGCCCCGATCTTCGATGGCGGGCCACAGCCCTGGGTCCTCGCATCCTTCATTTCCCGTTGGCGGCGCGCCCCCATGGGTGACCGAAACGTGACTCGTTTCGGCGCGACCGGACCAGCAGCAGGCGGCCGGCGCCCGGGCGAGCACCTGCACTGTGAGTGTAAATGACTGCTTTTTCTGAACTGGGGCTGATTGCGCCCCTCCTGCGTGCCGTCGAGGGACAGGGTTATGAGACCCCGACCCCCATTCAGACGCGCGCGATTCCCTTCCTTCTTCAGGGCCGTGACCTGCTGGGCGTCGCCCAGTCGGGCACCGGCAAGACGGCGGCCTTCACGTTGCCGCTGCTTCAGCACTTCGCCCAGACCGACGCGCGGCCGGTGCCTCGCTACCCGCTGGCGCTGATCCTCACGCCGACCCGCGAGCTGGCGATTCAGATCGACGAGAGCATCGAGACCTACGGCAAGCACCTGCGGATTCGCCACACCGTCATCTTCGGCGGCGTCGGCCAGCGCCCGCAGGTCCAGGCCATCGCCAAAGGCGTCCACGTCCTGACCGCGACGCCCGGGCGCCTGCTCGACCTGATGGAGCAAGGCCACATCGACTGCGCGAAGGTCCAGGTCTTCATCCTCGACGAGGCGGACCGCATGCTGGACATGGGCTTCGTGCGCGACGTGCGCAAGGTAGTCCGCACCCTGCCCGCCGACCGCCAGACGCTGCTCTTCTCGGCCACCATGCCCGACGCCATCACCGAGCTGTCGAGCTCGATTCTGCGAAACCCCGAGCGGGTCGAGGTCACGCCCGCCGCCACGCCGGTCGAGATCATCGACCAGAAGGTGCTCTTCGTCGAGAAGGGCAATAAGCGCCACGTCCTCAGCGAGATCTTCGCCGACAACGCGGTCTCGCGCGCCATCGTCTTCACCCGCACCAAGCACGGTGCCAACCGCGTCGCCGAGTGGCTGGAGCGGCGCGGCGTCACCACCGGCGCGCTGCACGGCAACAAGTCCCAGGGCGCGAGGCAGCGGGCGCTGGCGGCGTTCTCCGACGGCTCGGTGCGCGCCCTGGTCGCCACCGACATCGCCGCGCGCGGCCTCGACGTCAGTGAGGTGACCCACGTCATCAACTACGACCTACCGAACGAGCCCGAGAGCTACGTGCACCGCATCGGCCGCACGGGCCGCGCGGGCTGCGACGGCATCGCCATCTCGCTGTGCGACGCCGAGCAGGTCGACTTCCTCCACGACATCGAGCGCACCATCCGCCGCAAGGTCGCGGTGGACATCGACCACGAGTGGCACGACGCCGAGATCGCCGCCATGACCCGGACGCCCGCCGAGTATGCGGTGGGCCGTTCGAGTCGCGGCGGTCGCGGCGGCGGCGGCGGCGGCGGACGTGGCGGTCGCTCCGAGCAGGGCGGCGGCGGTGGCGGTGGCGGTCGCGGTCGGCGCTCCAGCAGCGACAACCCGCGCGGATCCGGCAGCGGAAACGCGCGCTCGGCCGGCCCCGGCGCCAACGCCAGCGACGCGTCGAGCGGCGGCGGTCGCTCCCGCGGTTCCGCGCCCCGCCCCGGCACCTCCGATGGTGGGCAGGCGCCGAGTCGCCGTCGCGGCGGCGCCGGTCGCGCGCGTAGCCGAGGCTGAGACAGTCCACGACCGCCACCGCCGCGCGTTGACGCGCGGTGGCGGTCAGGGATGAGAGGGCGTCAGCGGCTTGAGGTCGAGCACCATGCGCGCGGGGCAGCCGTCCAATAGCCGATGCAGGCCGAGACGCTCGTAGAAGCGAACGGCCTGCTCGTCGATGGCGTCGGTGACGAAGAGCCGGAAGGCGACGGGCCCGGCGGTGGCGAGCAGTAGCGAGAGCCCGAGGGCCTCCTCGAACAGGTAGCGGCCGAGGCCCTGGCCCTGCACTCGTTGATCGACGGCGAGGCGGGCGAGCAGCACGCTGTGAATCGGGAAGCGCGGGAGCTTCGCGAGGCCCGGGATGTCGTCGACCGATGAGCGCTCGACGCTGACCGTAGCGAGGCTGAAGTAGCCGGCGACCCGATCCGCGTCCCCGTCCGCGTCGATCGCGAGGTAGGTGCGCGCCAGGAGGTCCCGTTCGACATGGCGCAGGGCGTAGCGATGAAGGTGCTCGACCAGCGACGGCGCCTGGTTCCGGAACGCCTTCAACAGGGGCCGGTGCTTGCGCTCCAGCACCTCGATTCGGGGCGAGGCCATCCGCCTAGGCCAGGGCGTCGGTCCAGGTCAGCTCCGGCGCCCGCCGCTCCGGGTCGCCAAGCCTGCGCAGGCACCGCACCAGCGCGGGCGGCGGATCGAAGCCGCGGTCGAGGATCTCGGCCAGGCGCTGGGTCTCGTCGTCATTGAGTTCGAAGCGGCTCGGCGCGCTGGCAACCTGTTCGCGGATTCGGCGGACCCGATCGATGACCGGATGCGCGAGCTCCTGCACGTCATCGGCGCCGCGCGCCAAGACGGTCCGCCCGTCGGTCGCCTGCCTAACCACCCACGCGGCGAGCGAAGTCAGCTCGCGAAGGAGGTCGGCCTTCTGGTTGTCTCGCAAGCCGAGGTCACGCCGAAGCGCTTCCAGCTCGTCGTCCAAAGTGGCGTCGGTTTGCGCCTGAAACCGGGACATCGCGACCCTCCATATGAGTAGGATATTACTCACCTGCTTCAACGTACGGGCCGCAGCGCGCCTCGTCAAGACCCGCGCGCCGTCCGCGCCTACGGTTTCGGGCCGTCTGCTGGTGAGAGGCAAGGGGGCCATGGGCGACGGTGGGCGGGCGCCCAGCCGACGCCGCGGCGGCGCTGGTCGCCCGCGCCGCCGCGCATCACCGCGCGGTGGCGGTCAGCCGCACTTGGCGCGGGCGTTGGTCTGCGGCGACTTCGGGCATGACGAAGTCGACCACGGTGGCCACGCCTCGCCGCAGCACGTCGGCGCGCACGGTCTCGCCCGCGGCGACGTCGCGCAGCGCCCAGCTCAGGTCGTCGACCCGGCCCACCGGCTGGCCGTTCACCGCCTCGATGACGTCGCCGACCTCGAAGGGCGAGCCCTCCCGTACCCGAAAAATCTCAGCGCGTAGCGGGCTGAAGCTCGGGGCGCGCAGCACGTCCAGGGCCAGGCTCCTCAGCGAATACCCCAGGTACTCGACCTCCTCGGCCCCATAGCCCGCCTCGCGAAAGCAGCCGGCCACGTCGATGACCTCGGGCGCCGCTAGCCACTGCGCCAGCCGCGCGGCCGCCGCCGCGGAGGTCCGCCCCAGCGCGCGCGTGAAGCCCGCGGCCGTCAGCTCCGCGCCCGCGCCAAGCTCCGCCCGCGTCGCCCGCAGGACCGAGGCCACCGTCGCGCCCTGGCCCACCAGCGCCGCGTCCAGGCACAACCCGAGCGTCGCGCCGGCCGCGTAGCCCCACGGCCCGCTCCCCTCGGCGATGCTGCCGTGGCCCGAACCCGCCATATAGATCCTGGCGATCTCGGCCAGCGCGTCGGCGAGCTGCTGCGGCGTCGCGCCGTCAAGCGCCGCCTGCGTCAAGACCTGCTCATAGGTCGTCAGCCCTTCGCCGAGCCAGGTCGGCCCGCCGAAAATCCACTGGTGCATCAGCTCGTGCACCAGCAGCTCGCCAGCCGCCGACCGCGCCCGCTCGGTGGGTGGTGTCGAGGACAGCACCGAGAGCCCGGCGCCCACGACGCCACCGAAGAGGCCCTGGGGCACGCGGTCGTACACCAAGAGCCGGCGGCTCTTCGACAGCGGCCCGAGCTTCGCCGCCCCCACCGCGTGTACCCGTCGAACCACGGACTCCAGGGTGTTCAGCGCGTCCGGTGGCCAGTCAGCGGTCGCCAGGTCGACCACCGCGCCCTCCATCGTCACCCGGCGGTGGTGAAACCGGCCCACGTAGTAAAATGCGTCGCGGAGCGCTGGCAGCGGCCCCCGGATCACCGCGCCGTCGCCCGCCGAGCTGATCACCTCCCACCCCGCCGGGAGGTGCAGCGTCACGCGGCCCGGCAACCGCGCCCGTGCGCCGCCGGACTTGATGACCGGCAAGAACGCCCGCCCGACCAGAAACCAGCCGCCGCTGGTCTGGTGCGGGACCTCGTCTGGGCCCGCGGCCGGGTCGCTCTGGGCGTGGCGCAGCTCCACGCGGTAGGACAGCCGGGCCCCCGAGGCGGGCACGGGCAGCTCGTCGGGGACCGGCGCGCCGTCCAGGGTCCGCGCGAAGGCCTCGTACCCCACCTGTTCGGCGCCGAAGGGCCCGCTGTGAAAAGGCAACTGCACCACCGGCCCCAAGCTGGCCGGCAGGTCCAGGTGCACCGTCAGCGACCGCGACTCCGGGTCCAAGGTCACGTCGACGTTGATGGCCTCAGCCTCCGGCGCCCCGTCGTCCACCCGCTGTCGCCCAGCGCCGCCGCACGCCGCAACCACAAGCGCCACGCAGGCCAATCGCCACAGGACGGGGACGGAGTAGGGGTCAAACGGAGTAGGGGTCATCGATAAGTCGGCCCTCTCGGTCAAGCTAGAAATCAACGTGGGCGTTCCTCCCGTCTCTCGTCAGCTCGCGCGTAGGCTTCGGAAGCTGG
>CAZNZH010000403.1:1060-5723 GCA_964577445.1 uncultured Myxococcales bacterium | reverse complement strand
ATGCGGCCTCCGCCCAGTTGGGGGTCACCCACCAGGCGCCATCAACCCCGCGCACGGCGGCTCGCGCGTCCATGGCGGGCAGTCGCGGCAAGAGCGAGTCTGGGTCGACCATCACGGCCGTCGCGAGCGCATCGGCGGTGGTCGCATCGGCGGCGACGACGCTGGCTGTGTCGATGGCGGCGGCGGTCGGCCAGCCGGTGCGGGGGTCGATGATGTGGTGCAGCTCGCCGCCCCCCACGGCGCGCCATCGCCGCCGCTTCGTCGACGAGGTCGCCACCGCGCACCTCGCGACGTCGACGACCAGCTCGCCGCCGACCCCGACCATGCAGGGCCTGCCCGAGCCGGCGATGTCACCGCCGCCATCGACCACCACGTCGCGCGCCCCCTCGCCGAGCAGCCACCGGAGCACCCGGTCGACGGCCCACCCCTTGGCGATGCCCCCCAGGTCCACATCGCCGTCTCCGTATAAGCGCACCTCGTCGCCCTCGACGCGCACACGCAAGGCGCGGCGCTCCGGGACGGCGGAGGCGACCCGCGGCGACTCGATGGCGGACAACGTGCGGTCGTAGCCGATCTCTCGCATGCGAGCGCCGACGCGGGCGTCGAAGGCGCCACCGGTGAGCTCGCCCATGCGCAGGGCCGCGCGCGCCACGGCGGCGACCGTCGGGTCGACGACCTGGCGGACGCGGTTGAGCCGCGAGAGCGCCGACTCCGGCTCGAAGCGCGACAGGCGCTCTTCGGCTCGGCGCACGATGCGCTCGGCCTCCTCGAGCAGCTCGCCCCGGTCGGCCTCGAGCCACCAGTCGGTGCCCATGGCATAAAACTCGCGCTGCCTCATGACGCCCTCGATCGCCGGCGAACGATCACGCGGCGTACGCTGGGTTTGGGCGCGGCGCGCACGCCACGGACCGGCGCTTGGGTCGGCTGAGTGTGGACGCCGCCAGCGCTCGCGACCGCGGTTGTCAGCGCCCGCGCGGTGACGATCGCCGCAGGTGGTGCGGGCTGGACACGCCGAACCTCGGCCGCCACCGGCTTGGGCAGAGGCTCCTGCTGGCCGTCCACCGTCGCCACGGCCACATAGCTCGCCGCCAGCACCAGCGCCGACACCGCGATGACCGACAGGCCCACCCGAGCGCGTCGGGCGTCTCGATCAGTCGTCGTCATCGTCGCGCCCCTCGCGCTTGTCGCGCCGCTTGTGCTTGTCGTGCTTGTGTTTGCGGGACTTGTGCTGCTCCGCCCGGTCGTCGTCGTCGTCGTCGTCGTCATCGTCGTCATCGCCGTGGCCACGCCGCGGCGCGGGCTCGTCGACGTAGACGATCTCGACGGGCGGCTCGGCGCTGTCGACCTGGGTGGGCTCATGGAGCGGCGCGTAGGCGACCTCGCCCAAAGCGAGCTGTGGGCCTTGGACGCCCGCCGCCGCCTCCCCGCCCACACCCCGCGGGCCCGCCTCGCTGCCCACCTGCGCCGACGCCTGCTCGGCAGCGCCCGGGCCTTCTTTGGCCTCCGGGCCGAGGAGGCCGTAGCTCGATCCGATCATCATGACGGCGCCGACCGCCACGGCCAACCCCGCGATTCCATAGGCAAATGCGATGTGCTTATTCATGGGTCTCACCTCCGAGTCAGACAGTCGCGCCGACTTCGAGATGTACCCTACGCGCCCCACATTGGACGCGGCTTAGAAGCCACTTAGGTGTCTGTGAGCTCTCTCGTGCGCACGCTCAGCCGGGCGCGCAGGCCGCCGAGGGGCGAGGTGTCGAGCACGCAGTCCCCCCCGTGGCGACGCGCGACCTCGCGGGCGATGGGCAGCCCCAGCCCCAGCCCCGAGCGGTCGCGGGCGCGGGCCTCGCCGGTGCGCGCGAAGCGGTCGAAGAGCGCCTCCCGCTGCTCGGGCGGCACGCCGGGGCCGGCGTCGTCGACATCGAAGACCACGTGCTCGCCGTGTTGGCTGACGCGCACCACCACCTCGCTGTGGGGCGCGTGGCGCGCGGCGTTTCGGAGCAGGTTGGCCAGCGCGACCTCGAGCAGCGCCCGGTGCGCCTGTAGCTCCGGGTCGTCGTCGATCACCAAGCGCGCGGAGCACCCGGCCGCCCTGAGCGTCTTCGCCTCGCTCGCCAGCGCCTCGCTGGCGACCTCCGCAGCGCGCATCAGCTCGCGGCTGCGGTCGGTCTGCCCGGCGTCGATCCGCGCCAGCGCCGTCAACCCCTCGACGAGCTGGCCGAGGCGCGCCACCTCCTCGCGCACCGAGGCGAGCAGCCCGCGCCAGTCTTGCTCGCCGCGCGCGCCCCGGAGCGCCACGTCGAGCTCGCCCAGCATCACGGTGACCGGCGTGCGCAGCTCGTGGGCCGCCTCCGCCGTAAATCGGCTCTGCGCCTCATAGGCGTCATCGAGGCGGCCGAGCAGCTCGTTGATGGCGACGATGAGCGAGCGGATCTCGATGGGGCCGGCCTCGGTCAGGCGCTGGCCCTGCCCAAGGGCCATGACTCGGTCGGCCTCGTGGCGGGTGCGCTCCAAAGGCCGAAACGCGCCGTGGACCACCCGCGCCAAGGCGAGCGAGGCCATCACGGCGGCGAGCAACGACAGGAGCCCGTAGACGAGCGCGAAGGGCCCGACGCTCTCCCGCACGGTGACCCGCGGCGCTGAGGCAGCCGCCAACTGGTGGTGGTCGTCGTGGTCGCCCTCATCATCGTCATCGTGCTTACGGCGCTTGGTCTTGACCTCGAAGGGCAACACCACGAAGCGCTCGTCATCGACGTCTTCAAAGACCGGCCGATCGGTGTCGAGCGCCTCCGCGACCGCCTCGCGAGGCGCGCGCGGGTCATCGCGGCGGACCAGCCACACCTCGACCGGCGAGCGGCTGTGCTCGACCTCGACCTTCCGATGGGAGTCGGGCTTGGATTCTCGGTCTCCGCCAGCAGACGCTGCGGTATGCGCGGCGGCCAGCAGCGTCTTGTCGAGGGCTTCGACGCGCTGTGTGTGCAGCAACACGCCCGTGCCCACGCCCACCAACACCAGCGTGATCACCAGCATGGCCGCCCCCTGAACGGCGATGCGTCGTGCGACCGAGTCGCTCACCGGGGCCGATCCTCGAGCACGTAGCCGACCCCGCGCACCGTGTGAATAAGCGGCCGGTCGAAGCCCTTGTCGATCTTGGCGCGCAGGTAGCTGATGTAGACGTCGACGACGTTGGTGCGCGGGTCATGGGTCAGGTCCCACACCGCGTCGAGGATGCGCGTGCGCGACAGCACCCGGCCGGCGTGCTCGGCGAGGTAGCGCAGCAGGTCAAACTCCTGGGCGGTGAGCTGGATCTCGGCAGTCCCCCGATACACCCGGCGCGCGGGCACGTCGATGGACAGCTCGCCGATCTCGACGCGCTCGCTGCCGGAGGTGCGGCGGGTCACCGCCGCGATCCGTGCCAGCAGCTCGTCAAACTCGAAGGGCTTGACCAGGTAGTCGTCAGCGCCGCCATAGAGCCCCTCGACGCGCTCCTCCACGCGGTCGCGCGCGGTCAGGCAGATGGCCGGGGTGCGGTCTCCCTGGCGGCGAAGCTCGCGCAGCAGCGACAGGCCGTCTCCGTCGGGGAGCATCCGGTCCACCAGCAGCAGGTCGTAGCCCCCGACCGCCACCGCCACCCGCGCGTCGCCCAGCTCGGCGACGACCTCGACGTTGTGCCCCTCGTCGCTCAGGCCGCGCTCCAGAAACCCCGCGATCTTGGGCTCGTCCTCGACTACCAGAATTCGCACGCGTCCGACCTCGCGCTGATCACCCCAGAGATTGCCGCAGAGATCGCCGCAGGCAAAGCCACGGCGGGCCCCCGCGTCGCGTGCCACAGGGTAGGCACACCGCCTGTCGCCGGCAACGCGCCGTCGCGTACCGGGTCAAACACCCGCCCGAGATCGGCTCAGTCGGAGTCAGCGCCCGGGTCGGCGTCGGGTCCGGGGCCGGGATCGGCGCCGGGGTCGGGGCCTATGTCCGGCGCGTCCGGCGGGTCGAGCGAGTCCGCCACCTCGCCCCCGGCGTCCGGCGCGGACTCGGCCGCGTCGCCGCTCGCGTCGGGGGGCGGGGTCACGGGCGTGCAGTCCTCGGGGCACCAGGCCTCGGACTCGTCGAGGTTGCACTTGCCGTCGCCACAGACCGGCGGCATGTAGCAGTCCTGGGGGCAGCAGTCCGAGGTCTCGTCACCCTCGCAGATGCCGTCGCCGCAGTTGCAGTCCGATGGGCACAACATGCCCCAGCCGCCGCCGCAGACGCCCGTGCAGAGGAAGCCACACATCAGCCGCGGGCAGTCCTCTTTGCAGAAGAGCGGCTCGAACATGTCGCACTTGCCGTTACCGCAGGGTTTTTCCGGCGCGCAGTCCTCAGCGCAGGTCGCGAGCTCGCCGTCGTCGCAGTAGCCGTCACCGCAGATGGCGGAACCCTGGCAGTCGTCGGGGCACGTGAGGACCTCGTTTTTGTCGCAGAAGAAGTCGCCGCAGGTGCTCTCGCAGTCCTGGGGGCAGTTGATGGCGTCCTCGTTGATGTCGCAGAACTTGTTGCCGCAGCAGAGCCCGCAGTCGGTGGGGCAGGTCTGGCAGGTCTCGGTGACGGCGCAGAGGCCGTCGCCGCAGACGCAGGAGTCGGTGGGGCAGACGCAGGCGCCCACCTTGCAGACTTCGCCGCTGGTGCA
>CAZNZH010000403.1:0-1050 GCA_964577445.1 uncultured Myxococcales bacterium | reverse complement strand
GGGGTCGCCGTCGTTGCAGGGCGTGCCGGTGGCGGGCTCGTGGGTGCAGACGAAGTCGAGCGTGCAGCGGTCGATCGTGCAGGGGTTGTGGTCGTCGCAGGCGGCGTCGTCGTGGCAGGAGGAGGGGGCGGCGGCGGTGTCGGCGACGTCGGCGGTGTCGGGGGCGAGCTCGGCGTCGGCGTCGGCGTCGGCGTCGGCGTCGGCGTCGGCGTCGGCGGTGTCGGGGACGGGCTCGATCTCGGGCTGGGTTTCATCCGCGATCGGGGCGTCCTGGGCGACCGCGACCTCGGTCTCGGCGGCCGCCGCGGCGTCGCCGGTAATGAGGCCAAGGCCGCGCGTGTCGTCGCTGCACGCGGGGGCGCACAGCAGCGCGGCGCTCAGGAGGGTCAGGCTGGCGAGGGCGTGTAGGGGCAAGGAGCGCAAGTCGGCCTCCGGGGCGGTCGTCCGCAAGCTATATAGTAGATGGGGGGGCTGAGTCGACCGGCGAGCCGGGTGCGGCGCAGCGGCGGGCCTTGACGCGGGCGCGCGCAGACGGGATGCAAGCGGCGACGATGCGGCGGAGCGGAGGGACGCGCATGGATGCGGTGAGGCGACTACGCGCCGTGAAGCTCGTGCACACGGCGGTCTGGGCCTTCTTCGTGGCCTGCATCATCGGGATGCCGCTGGCCGCCCTCGCCGGGCGCTTCGACGTGGCGCTGGCGCTAGGCGTCCTGGTCGGCGGCGAGGTGGTGGTCCTGGCGCTCAACCGGTGGCGCTGCCCGCTGACCGCGGTGGCCGCGCGCTACACCGAGGACCGGCGCGACAACTTCGACATCTACCTGCCGCTGTGGCTCGCGCGGTACAACAAGCACATCTTCGGGGCGCTCTTTGGGGCGGGGCTGGTGGTGGCGCTGGCGCGCTGGTTCGGGGCGCCGTGAGCTGGCGTCAGACGCCCAGACTACACATTTCACAAAAACGTGTAGTCCGGGCGTCCGGCGCCTATCCTCGTGGCCATGGACGGCCCCACCCGGCTCCTTGTCGCGATGATCCTCGGCTCCTTCGGCGCCGGCT
>CAZNZH010000402.1:3325-5726 GCA_964577445.1 uncultured Myxococcales bacterium | reverse complement strand
CTCGCCGTGGTCCGCTGTCATGAAGACCACAGCGCTGTCGAGGACCCCACGCTCCGCGAGCCCGTCCAGCAAGCGCCCTACGTGCCGGTCCGTGAACGCGATCTCGTTATCGTACACGTCCTTCATCGCGGGCCCGAAAGTAGGCTCACCCTTGTGATGGATGTACGGGGCATGCGGATCGCCATAGTACGCCCACAGAAACAGCGGTCTTCGTGGGTCGAGCTGCTCGGAGTCCAAGTGGGCGAGCATTCGGTCCGTCACGTAGTCGCTCGTCGGGCGAAGGCGGTGCGGATGCCTGGCCGCCATACATGACTCGTCGTACACGTCGAAGCCCTGCCCGAAGCCGTACATCGCCTGCATGTATCCCACGGCCACGACTCCGATGGTCTGGTATCCGGACGCCTGCAGCCGCTCCGCCATCGTCTCCTCTTCGTCGAGCACGCGCGGCCACTCCCCTGCGGTCCTGCGGATCTCGGTGAAGTACTTCCCCGTCACGATAGACGGGACCGAGAACCGCGTCTGGGAGCCGGTACCTCGCGCCTGTTCGAACACGGTACCCCCCTCGGCCCACGCGTCGATTCGAGGGCTGGTGGGCTTTGGGTAGCCGTAGGTGCCAAGGTGATCGGCTCGGAGCGTATCCACAACGATGATGACGATGCTGGGGCGATCCGCGAGCAGCTCGATCGGGCGCGGCGGCGACATCTCCACGATGTCGGGTTCGAGATCCACGTCAACGATTTCCAGAATCCTCGGATCGAGGGGCGGCTCGCAGCCGGACTCGGTGCTGTCGGCAAGGACGTCATCTGGATCGAGTTCTACGGGCACGACCGCGAGCACTTCACTCCGCCCGGCCTCCCCAGAAGCCGCGACCACGGGACCGCACAGCACCACGTCAGGCTTGGCCGAGTCTGAGTCGTCGCAATCACAATCCTCGCTGCAAAAATAGATAGGGCGACCGTCGCCATCGGCGTCGAAGAGCGTACGCATCAGGGTGAGAACGGCGTTGCCCGTGCGCGACAGCTCAGCCATACGCAGCAGAGCGTCCGAGTGAGTCCGGGTCGCTGAAGCCCAGCCTGTGGTGGAGACCGCCAGGACGGTCAAGGCGAGCACAGCGGTCACGCTCTTGACCCGACGCGCTGTGGCGCCGAGACCGCGCGAGCGCCAAATACACGACAGCCCCACCAACGCCACTATGTAGCCCAGGAATCGCCATTCGACTGCGCTCCATTCCATCTCACGCAGTCGAGGCACCAGTGCCGCGACGGCTATGAGGCCGGCCCCGAGGAGTCCCACGCGGAACGCGGGTCGCGCTTGGCCGGCGCGGCGAACAAGCCCGGCGCCCTTCCACGCGGCGGGACACATCCCACCCAGAGGGCTGAGCGCGCAGGCGGCGAGACCATGCAGCGCGACAGCGAGCGTGACGACCGCTGCGAACTCGGGGAAATCCAGCGGGTCGGCGCCGGACCAGAGCCCGCATACGACGCCCTCAGCCACCCCGATCAAGACTCCCGCCACGGCGAAGGGCGCGATGGAGTGAGCGAGCGAGCGAGCGATTTCGACTATTCGGGAGCCCTGGGCCATCGCCGCGTCACCCGGCCATCGCCAAGAGGCGACATGGGAAGCGCCGTTTTGCGCTTCCCGTGACTTGGGGACTTTCGGCCCGCTCCCGAACACGCGAAATCGCCGACCTCCGGCATGCGTCCGCTGCGGTCACGTCGGCCTGATCCGCCTCCCTGAAGTCAGCTAGCCTCTCCCCTACCGTGCGCCACCGGCGCTGCCGCTTCCCTGACATCCTTCCCCTCTGCTCCTAAGAATCCCCTCCGTCGTGTAGCCAGTGCCGCTCCGACTCCGATGCGCGGACCGGGGCGAAGTTGCACAGTTCATCACCACGGCCGCCAGCGGACTGCGGCCCAGGTCCTACGACACTTCGCCCCCACCCGTCTACACGGCCAGCGAGGTCGAACCAGCTCCCCAACGCCGCCCAAGTTCGCCTGGCCAATCCGCGGATCCCATGCTGTCCTCTCCGTCAGTTCGTCCCCCCTGCCGCGCTCGCTCACCATGAGTCGTCCTCCGATTGCAGGCGGATCGCGCGTGATTGCGGGGACGGAGGTTCGGGTCACACCTACTTCTCGGGCCAGCCAAGCTGTGCCAAGGCGCGGTCGACCAAGCCGGGAACAGCGTCCCTGGCTAGTCGAACGACCACATCACGGGCTGCGGCCCCCGTGCTCAGACCGCTGCTCTTTGCGTCCACGGACTGGCTGAACGCGACAGTTCCGTCAGCCAATTCGATCTCTAGCGTGAGGGACGCGTACGCAACGTAGAGCCCCGCTGCCGCCTCTTCGGGCTGCCTTATCGCGACTCGGGCCTCTATCCGTTCGTGGGTCGGGGCCTCGGTGAGGGG
>CAZNZH010000402.1:0-3315 GCA_964577445.1 uncultured Myxococcales bacterium | reverse complement strand
CATGGAGCGCACGACCGATAAGGCGGGCAAGTTCACGGCGAAAAGCTGGTCGGTGAGGGGGAGGCCAATGGCACGCAGCCGAACCCGCAGGGCCTCTTGCAAGACCTCTGTGGCAGCGGGTGACCGCACCGAGAGCGAGACGCGAGCTCGGCTGAGCGCAAGCGAGGCGCGAGCCTCAGCGGCCGCGGCGGTCAACGTCGCCGAGTCCTCCAGGCTGGCGCGCGACACTACCCGCGCGACGAGCCTCCGCGTGTCCAGCTCAGCCAACCAATCCGAGGCTCTTCGCCAAGCGGCAGCCGCCGTGAGCCACGCACCCTCCGCTTCGTCCTGCTCTGCCCGTTCCAACCGCTCGGCGACATCGCGGTTCAGCTCCTTCAGGCGCGACCGCGCGAAGTCGCCGAGCTCAGCGCGATCGAGACCGATCAGCGCGTAGACGTGGCTTCGCGACTCGCATGTGTCCAACACCGAAGCACCCACCAAGAAGACCTCGGCCACGGTCTCAACGCGGCGGGTCACCGCGGAGTCGTCCGTTCGCGCGTCGGGCGCTCTCCCCTCGGCGCCGACGCCCCTTTGGTGGACGACCACGCGCTGCTCGCTCTCAAGGCTGGCGCGAACCTGCACGCTGACCTGCTCGGCGAGCTCGCCGACGCCTGCCTGCCGCGCCCGGCTTGCGGCGTCGGGGTCCGACCTCGGTGCGCCGCCCACGCCCAGCAGCGTGTGCTCAGGGTCCCAGCGGGACTGCGCAGGACTCCTCACCCAAGGCGCGCACGTGTCATCAGGCTGGCGGGTTGAGCGGCTCGCGCACGCCAGACTCAGCGCTGCCGCGCCCAGCAGGACGAAGCAGGCCATCAGGCTGTTGACCGGCCGGAAGCGCCGATACCGGTAATCCACCATGGACTTTTCTCACTGTGGATGATGCGCGATGGCGGTGATAAGCGGCTTGGCGGCGCCGCCTTCCGCGTGGTTGATCCCGACGATGTGCGCGGCTTTCAGGCAGCTCAAGCTGCATGCACATGGCGAGCCGCGGCCGCCAGCGTGCAGTAATCTACAGCATCCAGAGACCGCTGCGCGCCAATCGATTCGGTTGCTGCGGCGCGACGTGACCGGCCCCATGTGTCCGGCTCGTCCGTTGCCGCGCGTCCCGGAGATCCTGGCGCGCGCTTCGAAGCCGAGACGTGACCATCACATGACCGGTCACACCGGAACTCCGGCGATCGCCCGGAATCCGTACACCATCGCGGGTTGCGCTCCGGCGAGGGAGAGACGCTCGACCTGCAGCGGACCGCTTGGGTTACATCCGCTAGCACAGGCGCGTCCGGCACGGGTTGCACGCGGTTGCCGCATCGCGGAACGTCGCGTCGCAACGCATCTCTGTGAGGCACGCACCTTGCAGAGATGCATTGAAGAGGAGCGGCCGGCCTCTCGGTCGCAGCAAAAACTTACAATTAGAACCATGGAGAGAGCTATGAAGCTTCGTCTGATGTTGATGGTGTTTGTTGCGCTCACCCTGTTCGGCGCCGCGATCATGGCGGGAGGGTGCGAGCCCCTTCTTGAATGTCAGGACGAGTGCGACCTGGAGAACGACCAGTGTGGGATAGGGCTGACGTGTTTCAGCACATCGACAAACGGTACGATCTGTCTCCCCGACGAGTGCGAGCAGTGCTTCGAATACGGGGACTCCTGCAGCCACGAGACCACTACCAAGCCAGACAGCGAGACGCTCGTCTGCTCGTTCGTTACGTGCAACTAGCTGCGGACGCTGCCGCGTCGCCACCGAGCCGCTCCGGGCGAACGCGAGCGTCAGCGAGCATAAGCTGACGGCGGGGGCCTCCAGCCGGTGTCGCACGGGCGACGGTGGCGGCGAGATGCAGGGCTGGCCCGGGCGGTGGTCACGGGCTGCAAGTTCTCCGGGGCGAGCCGACGGTTGCGTCGGCTCGCCCCGCCCAAAAGCCACCGGAACCGTGCGATTTTATTTCGGTTTCACGAGTTTCTCTCGTGGGCTCTACAATCACAGCTCGCACTGTTAGCTTGGCGCAGCCCTGACCTCAGGACCCATATTGTTTCGGCCAACAGCAATCAGCTCACGCACGACCGGCGCTGCGGCGCGAAGGGCGGTGAACGCTCGCTTCGATGGGCGTGGCGCGTGGGCTTGGCCGGTGCTGGCGGGAGCGATCAGCTTGTGGCCGATGAGCGCTTGCGAGCCAGGACACGATCGCGATTCTGGCTCGGTGGTGACTACAAGATCGGATGTGGACCGCGCCGCCGCCGACAGCGTCGCGGGGGAGTCCGAAGCGCCTGACGCCCTGCACGATCTTGGCGGCGAGACCCTGCCGGTGGCCGACGCAACACTCCCCGGTCCAGATGCTGCCGCGGACGCGGTCGATGCCGGGCCGGACGCCGCAGCGAATGATGTGGCCGAGCAAGCGGATTTCGCCGATTCGGCAGCCGAGTTGCCGCTCGCCGACGTGAAGGTGGGCGATGCCGCGCCGCCGGACGCGGATTCGAGTGCGTTGCCGGATGGAGACGTCGGTCCCGACGCTCAGGATCTCGGGCTGGCGCCTGATGAATCGAACGACGTCAGCGAGGTCGAGGACGCGGTCGGCGGGCTCGACTCCACGGAGGTGATGGCGACCGACGACTCCGACGTCGGATCCGAGCACGACTCGCCGGAGGACGACGACGCTGACGGGGCAACCGCGGAGGCTGATCCTGACCTTGAGGTCGGCGACATCGCTGCGGACACGACCGAATTGAGCAATGACGACGCCGACCTCGCCGCGGACGGTGCCACCGACGCCACCGACGGCAGTGTGGGCCCGGAGATCGGCCAGGACGGAGTGACAGAACCCCAGGATACCACTGGCGATCTCGCCTCGGACGCGAGCGGCGACCCGGGGCCGGACGTCGAGCCGATCTGCGCGCCGGCCGACTGCGATGACGCGGATCCGTGCACGGTGGACTCGTGCGATCCGGTGGACGGGTGCGTGCACACCGTCGACGTCGGAGCCCCGTGCGACGACCTGGACAAGTGCACCGCAGCCGACGCCTGCGACCTCGCCGGGGTCTGCGTGGGCTCGGCGGTGAGCTGCCCGGACTCCGACAACCCCTGTGCGCTAGCCACCTGCGACCCGGCGACGGGCGCGTGCGGGGTTTCGGCTCCTGACGGCACCGCGTGCGAAGACGACGACGCGTGTAACGGCGCTGAAATCTGCCTGTCCGGCGTGTGCAACGCGGGGGTAGCGGTCACGGTCGACGACGGTGACCCTTGCACCCTGGACACCTGCGATACCGCGCTCGGCCCGGTCCACACCCCGG
>CAZNZH010000401.1:0-5726 GCA_964577445.1 uncultured Myxococcales bacterium | reverse complement strand
GTAGTGCTCTTGGAACGAGACGAAGGCCTCCTCGGTGACCGGCTCCCGCCCATCCAGCTCCGATCGCAGGGACCGGGAGGCCAGCCCGCGCCGGATGTGCCGGAACAGCTTCACCACGCGGAAGTCGTCGAAGAAGCCACCGGGGGAATCGTGCCAGTCGACCGTCACGGTCTCGGACGTCCGCGCCTGGGGCGTGAGGTTGAACTTGTCCGCCGAACCGGCGAAGACGGCGACCACATCGGGGAGCTCGGCGGGGTCATCGATGTCGCGCAGATAGTTGATCAGGCGCAGCGCCACGCTGAACGTGCTGTCCTGGCAGATGCCCATGTTCAGGACCGTCGCGGGCGTGGCCGAGCCCTCGAGCAGCTTGAAGAGGTAGTACGGGTAGGTCTGGTAGCTCCGCGCGTTGCCGGCGTTCACGAACGAGTCCCCGATGGCGACGATCTTCAGGGACTTGGCGTGCTCGGCGGCGGCGGGGGCCTCGGCGGCGCTGGCCCCGGGCTGGTACCGCTCGTAGGTGGAGTCGCGCTGGTAGCGGAGCTCCGTCATGTACGAGGACTCGCTCGGCACGTACTCGCTGACCTGGCTGCTCTGAACCAGGACGCCGGCCAGGCGCAGGCCCAGCTCCAAGAGGACGACCGCCACGACCAGCCCGAAGATCGGCAGCCCGATCTTCGCTCTCCACGACAGCTTTGCTGACATCGGTGTTTCCTAATGCTTTAGCAGCGGCGTGATGGCCGCGAAGAGCCGCTCGGCGATGATCTGGTGCCCGGCGCTGTTGGGGTGAAACGTATCGGTCTTCGGGTCCAGGTAAAGGTAGCCGCGCTCGGACTCGGCGAAGGCTGAGGCGACGTCGACCATGGGGCGCCCGGTCGCGGCGGCCACCTCGCGCATGACCTGGTTATAGCGCAGGGCGTCCCGCGCACATTTGTGGTTTTCGCACTCCTTCACGGCCGCGAAGTGCCGCTCGGCGACGTCGCCCTGCGAGGCGAGCTGCGCGCAGCGTGCCAGATAGTAGTGGGCCTCTCCCAGCACCGGGTCGAAGTGGAGCGCGGCCTCGAGCGCGGTCACGGCGCGGGGGCAGTCACCGGCGGCGAAGTCGCGCTTGCCCTCGGCGAGGGACGCGGCGGCCTTGGCCGGGTCGAGCGCGGGCGGGCCCAGGGGCAGGTTGACGGGCATGAGCACCCAGATCAGCTCGAAGCCGAACCGGCGCGCGCGCTCGTCGAAGGCCAGGAGGTTATCGCGGTAGTCGGCCTCGGAGACCCGGTTGGGGCCGGCGAGCAGCGCGTAGTCCGGCGCGTCGGCCGAGGCCGGCTGCTCGCGGCGCGCGGCTTGGAGCCACCCGCTGAGGACCCGCGCGAAGGCCGAGCGCCTGACCGCGTTGCGGAACGCGACCGCCAGCGGCTTCGTCGGCCCCAGCTCGGCGTCGGGGCGGCCGTCGTTGCGGAAAAAGCGGAAGCCGTCCACGTCGTTGATGACGTAGGAGACCGTCACGAGATCGGGCGTGGTGCGCGCCAGGGTCTGGTCGAGCAGCGCCAGCCCTTGAAAAGACGAGTACGCGATGCTGGCGCCGTTGGTGACCTCGACCTGGCCGGGCAGCGCGCGGTCGGCCATCTGCTGAACCCGCGACGCGTAGGTCTGGTCGTCGTCCACACCCCAGCCGAAGGACGGCGACGCCCCCAAGACGAGGATCCGGTAGGGGCTCGCGGCGGTCTCGCCCGCGCCCGCGGCCCCACCGCCCTGAGCCCCGACCACCGGCCGCCAGCCCCGCGCGTCGGTGGTCAGCGCGCCGCCGAAGAACTCCACGTCGAGGTCCGCGCGCTGCCTCCACCAGAGCTGCGAGTCCTCGTCGAGCACCTCCAGGATCGTGTCGAGCCGGCTCTTCCGCTCGGCGACCCGCGCGACGCCCTCGACCGCGAGGAAGAAGCCGCACACCACCAGAAGACCCAGCAGCTTGGGCAGGTGGCGATGCTTCAGCCACTCACCGCTCATGGTCGGTTCCGGGCTCGCCCCCGTCGTCGTGGTCCGGCGCGAGCTGGTCGGTGAGCCACTGCCCCATCCCGCCGACGACCACGCGCGCGCTGCGGGCGAGCCAGCTCAGCTCGGGCGCGCTGGCCTTCCACTGCTGGCTCGCGCTGATGTCCACGGCGGTCTTGTCGAAGGCGGGCTTGGACCCCTTGATGGCGCAGCAGTCGCCCTTGTTCGCCCACAGGTCGTCGAACTCGCGGTAGCGCGCGTCGCCCGTGCCCAGATAGCACGTCGTGAAGTCCATGCCGGTCGCGGCGCAGATGCCGCGGATCCGCTCGTAGTAGGCGCGCATCTCGCGCGAGCTGATGGCGAAGCCGCCGGTGGCCCGCCGCGCGGGCGTCAACAGCGCCGAGAGATCCACGCCCAGCGGCGTGAGCTGCGTCTGGACCGCCGCGTGGGCGACCGGCGACAGGTGGGCGAAGCCGGCGATGACGCTCCTGGCGCCGGCCGCCGCGACCGCGTCGATGAGGTCGAAGCTGAAGTAGTCAAAGCGCGGCGTGTCCGCGCCCGCCGTCAGCCCGTTCGCGTAGTGCCCATCGGGGTAAATCGGGAAGAGCGGGTTCGCGCGCACGCCCACCAGATAGCCGGCCTTGCTCAGCCGCTCCACGGTCTCAAGGCGCAGCTCCGGCGCCGGCGCGCCCGGCTCCATGGCCCGGCTGAGCTCGGCGTTGAGCGACGTGATGCTGAGCTGGGGCATCGTCAGCTCGGGGTCCATCAGCGCGAGGTAGTGGTCGTCGGCCACCATGGTCGAGCGCGTCACGATGACGTGCGGGTAGCGGTGCTCCACCAGCAGCCGGATCAGCCCCTCGGTGACCCGGAACTTCTTCTCGCTCTTGATGAAGCAGTCGCTGTAGCCGCCGATGCGCAGCGGCACGCGCCGCTCGAGGATCTCCCGCCACGGGTGCGGCGCGCCGGTGCCGAAGACCGTCTCGAAGGCGAGCCGAATCGCCGCGAGGTCCACGGGCTTGGGCGCGGGGTTATTCCAGCGGTTGTCGCGCTCGCCCTCCTCTTTGGCGTAGCAGTACACGCAGTTGTGGGTGCAGCCCTCCACGAAGGTGTCGACCTGAAAGCCGTAGTGGCAGTAGCGCGAGCCGAGCAGCGTGTTGATGAGGAAGAGGGGGCCCCGCCTCAGCGGCGCCTTCGCGCCGGTGGCCTCGTCTCGCGCTTCGGTGCTTGGGCTGGTCAATCGAGGCCTCCGGCCGGGACATAGGACGCAGCGGCGGAGACGGGCTGCCGGTCCTTGACGAGGTAGTGCTCGCCGATGACCAGGATGTCCATCCCGGTGGCCATGAAGCAACGGTAGGCGTCTTCCGGGGTGCACACGATGGGCTCGCCGCGGACGTTGAAGCTGGTGTTGACCAGCACGGGGCAGCCGGTGTGGGCGTCGAAGGTGGAGAGCAGCCTGTGAAAGCGCGGGTTGGTGGCCGCGCTGACCGTCTGCACGCGCGCGGAGCCGTCGACGTGGGTCACGGCGGGGATGGTCGAGCGCAGGATCTCGAGCTTGTCCAATCCCCGGGTCCGGGCGTCGATCTCGGGGTCGACCGGCAGGCGCTGGGCGGCGGCGACCTGGGTGACGAAGGACATGTAGGGGCTGGGGCCCGTGAGGTCGAACCAGGCGGCGGCCTTCTCCTCGAGGACGGCGGGGGCGAAGGGCCTGAAGGACTCACGGTTTTTTATCCCGAGGTTCATCGCGCGCTGCATCCGCGGCGAGCGCGCGTCGCCGAGGATCGAGCGCGACCCCAGTGCGCGGGGGCCGTACTCGAGGCGGCCCTGCATCCAGCCGACGATGCGCTCCTGGGCCAGCGCCTCGCAGGTCCGGGCGAGCAGCGCGGGCTCGGGCAGCACCTCGAAGACGGCACCCAGCGCGGTCAGCCGCTCGCGGACCTCGCCGTCGGTGTATTCCGGGCCCAGGTAGGCGCCGGCCATGCCGTCAAAGCCGGGGCCCAGGCGCCGCGGCTGCTCGGCGAACTGGTGGTGGACGGCGTACGCGGCGCCGAGGGCGGCCCCGGCGTCGCCCGCCGCGGGCTGCACCCAGATCCGCTCGACCACGCCGCTTCTCAGGAGCTTGCCGTTGGCCGCGCAGTTGAGCGCGACGCCGCCGGCCAGACACAGGTTGCGCTGCGGGTGCTTGGCGACCGCCGCGCCGACGAGCTTGACGAGCACCTCTTCGGTCACGCGCTGAATGGAGGCCGCGAGATCCAGGTGCCGCTGCTCGAGCGGCGACTCGCGGACCCGCGGCGGGCCGCCGAAGAGCCGGTGGAAGCGCCCGTTGGTCATGGTCAGGCCGGTGCAGTAGTCGAAATACGCCATGTCCAGGCGAAAGGAGCCGTCCTCTTTGATGTCGATGAGCCTGGCGCGGATCTCGTCGCAGAAGCGCGGCTCGCCGTAGGGCGCGAGGCCCATGACCTTGTACTCGCCCGAGTTCACGACGAAGCCCAGGTAGTACGTGAACGCCGAGTAGAGCAGGCCCAGCGAGTGCGGGAAGGTGAGGACCTCGAGGACCTCGATCTGTGAGCCGCGGCCGATGGCGAGCGTGCCGGTGGCCCACTCGCCCACGCCGTCCATGGTGAGGATGAGGCTCTCGTCGAAGGGCGACGGGTAAAAGGCGCTCGCGGCGTGGGACTGGTGGTGTTCGGCGAAGAGCAGGCGCTCGGGGTCGAAGTCGGCGTCGAGCTCCTGAAGGCCGCTGAGCAGGTTGCGCTTTTGGTAGAGCTTGTCGGCCAGCCAGCGCGGCATGGCGGTGCAAAACGAGCGCAGGCCCCGGGGCGCGAAGGCGAAGTAGGTCTCGAGCAGGCGCTCGAAGGTGAGGAGCGGCTTTTCGTAGAAGACGACGTGGTCGATGTCGGCGAGGGCCAGGCCGGTGGACTCGAGGCAGCTCGCCAGCGCCTCACGCGGGAAGGCGGGGTCGTGCTTGAGGCGCGAGAAGCGCTCCTCCTGGGCGGCGAAGCGCACCACGCCGTCGTCGAGGAGGGCGACGGCGCTGTCATGATAAAACGCAGAGATCCCGAGGACTTTCATCGCGAACCGGGCCGCTGGGGCGCGTGGCGCTGGCCTCGGCGACCCGCGCGAGGGCTAAGGCGATCGCGGCGTCCCATGCTCAGAACTGGCGCCGCATGGACTGCTGAAGCGGCTGCTCGGCGAGCTTCGGCTTCTGCCAGTAGGTCGGCGCGGCGCGGCGAAAGCGCAGGCCCAGCGGGTCGCGGCCGGTCAGGCGCAGCGCCAGCGACATGGGCGTCATGATGAGGAAGTAGACCAGCCCCAAGAGCAGGGGGTTCGTCACGCGGCCGGCGGTGTGGCCAAAGGCGGTCCAGGCGCGGTTGGGCAGGGTCAGGGCGCTGGGGATGGCCAGCCCGAGCACCACCAGGGCCCCAGCGACCCAGAGCAGCCACGGGACCGCGTGGCCGCCGCGCCACAGCGGCAGCAGGCCGACGAGCGCGAGCAGGGCCCCGATGGTCAGGCCGACGGAGCGCTCCGAAGGCCTGGCCGGCGGCTCCGAGGTGCTCTGCCGCGCGCTCTGCGACGGGTGTCCGAGGGGCCCCGCAGGCGACCTCCGGCGCGGCGCGTCCGTCGAGCTCAAAACAGCGCGTAGATGGCTGGCAACACCGACGTGCCACCCACCAGGACCATCAGGAAGCTCAAGACGGCGAACACCGCGAGGATGGGCAGCAGCCACCACTTCTTGTTCTGGCGGATGAGGC